>CAMWRL010000032.1 GCA_947176685.1 uncultured Ruminococcus sp.
ATATTGATAATGAGTCAATAAGTTCGGGATTTCCGTCTTCTTTTATGCTGTAAATTAAATTTACTGTTGCACCTTCGTTGGCATATAACCTTAAAAGCTTCTTTTCAGTACATATATATGCATTTTCTCCCCATTTTTCTGTTTTAATAAATTCTCCGTTTTTATAGACAAAGAGATTTGTATATGTACCTTTCAGATTTTCTCCCTTTATGAAAAGCTCCGGTATATTGTCATTGTTTATGTCAACGTAGCTGTACTTTGGGTCAAGTAAATACGATTGTGCTGTTACAGCTTTTTTCATAGCAGAGTTTAGTGTTTCCTGCGGAACGGCTGTAGCAGTAGTTGCTGTCGTTGTTGTGGTTTTTGCTGTAGTCGTTGTAGTAGTAGTTGTTGTTGTGGTTTTTGTTGTTGATGTGGTTGTACCTGTTGTAGTGGTTGTTGAGTTGATTTTGATGTAATCTGCGCTTACATAACCATAACTGTTGTTATATATGATATAGTACCAGCCGCTGTTTTTACCCAGAATATTTATTTCGGCATTCTTTGGAATCAATGTAATAATGCTGTAATCAGTTCCTGCTCCGGTACGCATATTGAGACCTTCCGATTCTACATTTACATTACCTTTCTGAGGCTGTGAATAGTAAACCATATCTGCGGGAGCGTTCTGGATATTCGGATAATCCCCGTATAACTGTACCTGTGTGTACTTTGGTTCAGTCCACAACAAAACGTCATAATCTGACATTAGGGTTTTATATTCTACTTCGCTTATCTTTGAATCGTTGTGATAGTATTCCAGATTATATATTGATAATGAGTCAATAAGTTCGGGATTTCCGTCTTCTTTTATGCTGTAAATCAGATTGACTGTTGCACCGTCTTTGACATATAATCTCAGAAGATTTTTTTCAGCACATATATATGCCTTTTCTCCCCATTTTTCTGTTTCAATAAATTCTCCGTTTTTATAGACAAAGAGATTTGTATATGTTCCTTTCAGATTTTCACCCTTTATAAAAAGCTCCGGTATATTGTCGTTATTTACGTCAAAGTAGCTGTATCTCGGGTCAAGTAAATATGATTGTGCTGTTACAGCTTTTTTCATAGCAGAGTCGAGTTTTTCCTGCGGAATGGATGTAGCAGTAGTTGCTGTCGTTGTTGTGGTTGTGGTTGTTGTCGTTTTTGCTGTTGTAGTGGTTGTAGTTGTTGTTTTAGTTGTTGTATTTGAAGTGCCTGTTGTGGTTGATTTATTATTTATAATATCAAGACCCGTCATATCACTCCATTCATATAAGGCTACAGACTTTCCGTAGTCCTTGAACTCTCCGGATGTGTTTTCATAAATGTTTTCAGCCGATATTTTTTTGCCGTCAAATGAAATCATCTGAACTGTCTGTTTCTTATCGTTTCGGTAGTCCTTGTAAAGTTTTCCGTCATTCTGAGTAAGTGTACTGTTTCCGGCTGGAATCTCTCCGACAAATATCATTGTATTGTCTGCAATACTGTAAAATTCATATTTGTCATCATCTTCATTTGGACCTCTTTCAATTATGAGTTCATATATTCCGTCATTGTCCATATCATATACGCTGTAATTATGGAATAAATATTCGGACGAAATTTCACGGCGAACATCCTCAAACGTTTTGACAGCAGACACATATTCAGAATAGTCAACGGCTGACGGTATGGCGGTTGTGGTAGTAGTCGCAGTAGTTGTTGTTTTAGCTGTAGTGGTTGTCAATGTTGTTGTATCATCATTTATGCTGTCCCATGACGGATTTCCGCCTGTGGAAAGTTCGCTGTAATAGATAAGTACCATTGAAGCGTCAACAGCGTCAATCATGTCATCGTTGTTTACGTCGGCGGCAAGTTTCTGACGGCTGCTGAAAGTGCCTTGTTCATTTGTGGACAGCAGGGAGTATTCCGTAAGTATCATTGAAGCGTCAACAGCGTCAATAAAACCGTCAGAATTTACGTCGCCGAGCTGATAACCGTTAAGATGCAGGACTATTTTTTTCTGAGTTTCCGTTTCGGAAAGTACCTCCCATTGTTTTCCTGTATATTTATCATCGGCTTCAAATGTATATCTGTAGTCCAGAAAGCTGTCGGGATTGTCGTTGCCGTCCGGTACGTTGAAATTTTCAGTATAAGTTATGGTGTCATTGTATTCACTGCCCGTTACCGCAACGCTAAGGGTGTAATTTCTGTAATCGTCTTCTGTAGTGTCCCTGCCCTCGATGTTGAATGACAATGTACTGTTGCTCTCAATATTATCTTTTATGTAGTAGGGTTCATCGGTAACTTCCGGAGAAGTAAAAGTAATTCTGATTTCCGCCGTTGTGTCTTTCGGAATATCAACTGTTATTCTGCCGTTTACGTCATTGCTGTTGAAATGCTCATAGACAGGAGTTATATTATTTTCTTCTGCAAACGCAGTTTCTGCCGGACTGATAACTGTCATTACAGATAATGCAAATGCCGAAAGAAATGAAGTTGTTTTTTTCATAAAATTAATCCTTTCTTATTGTGACGAAACCGCTGTGCCGTCATCATTTATGGATACTATTGTTATGTTGTCCGCAGTAACGCCGGAGTCTTTGGGAATGTACAGCGAAAAACCGTTGTCACTTGATTCGCCGTCACGTTCAAGCAGCTTGTCTTCAAAGGCGTTGAATGCCCTGTAAGTCACGCCGTTGGCTGTTACAAAAATTCTGGTATTGTTTCCGGTAAAGAATTTGTCACTCAGTTCGCCGAAAATATGTAAATAGTTACCGTTTTCCTGCTGACTTATGATTGTGTCATCGCAGACTGTAAGATTTTTTATATTCAGACTGTCCACAACCGGAGCAGGCATCAACGGTGCATATTTCTGTAAGTTCGGAATATTGCGTTCGACTATTTCAAGTATAACAGTATCTGCACTGTCGTTTCCAATATTGTCAAGACGATACGGAACGGTTCTTGTAAATTCAGCATTTCCGAAACACTCAGCCAGAAACGGCAGTATAGCTTCTCCGTAGGAATCACGGAACATCAATAAATTACCGTCTTTTCCGGCGCAGAAAGTCTTTATTGACATATCATCAAAACTTCTGAAAAGTCCAAGATACTGATAGCTGAATTTATAGTCACTGTAAACCTGACTGTCATCAGCTTTACCGGTCGGGTAAATCATGTCTGCCAAATCGCCTTTGCGGTCGTTGCGGACTGTCCAGTTGCCGGACGGGCATTTTTGCCTATCAAGCATTTCCATAAGTTTTGCGTGACCTGCGTAAGCTCCTAAATTATTCCAGTGAGTGTCTTTCTTGTGGTAAAGCGGAATATTTGATTCAGTATTCAGAATAACTTTCTTCATATCGCAGTACGGGAAATTTTCCACGAAACTTTCAGAAAGTCTTTCATAGTTGCCGGAGTTTCCGGCGGGACGATAGTTAGACGGCATATACTCCGGATATACTGAGTTTTTATTCGGCGCAACCGTGAATATGAATTTTACATTATTCTGGTTGCAGTAGTCGTTGATTATTTCAAGGTTGTTTTTGATATTATTTATTCCTCTGTCGCTGAGGGTGTCTTTATTTAAGAAATCGTTTACTGTTTCGCCGTAGTATAACCAGCCGTCTTTTCCAACGATTACGTCATTGTTGGACGAAGTACCCAAGACCTTTGATTTGAAATAGCCGTCCAGCGTTACAAGCTGCTGACGAAATGCAAAATGTTCTGAAAAGTAAGTTTCAAATTCGTTGAAATATTCAAAGTTAAGTTTTCCGTCATCTGTTTTTATCTTCGGGACTTCTGACAACTTGCGCTTTTCTGTAGAAGTGTCGCTTCTGATAAAGGGCATAAGCACGGACGGCACAAGGCATATTCCAACAAATACCGCTGAATATATTTTATATAGTATATTTTTATTCATAAGTACCTCCGTCAGAATCTGAAATAAATAAAAGGGTTATAAGATGCGGACGAAAGTGTCATTATACATACAAGCAATAGTATAATCGATATTATATAAGAAAACGCTTCACCTGCTGAAGCAACTTTCCGAGGGACTTTTTTATGTAAGGTCTGCCATACGGGTGTCGAAAATATACATGCAAGCACAAGCATTACAATATACATAGGCGTAAGCTGCAACAGGAACAGAGATGTATTTTCGGGTGAGTTTCCGGACAGACTGAACATTTTTCCGATATATCTGCACGCAATGGACAGATTGTCAGCCCTGAAAAATACAAACGCAAGCAGTGTCACAAGGAGTGTGTATATATGCCTCAATGGTCTGAACCACTTTTGTGTATTCAGAATCCCGTATGATTCGAGCATCATAAATAAACCGTTTATAAGTCCCCACACTATGAAGTTGAGACTTGCACCGTGCCACAGTCCCGTGCAGAAAAATACAAACAGTTTATTCAAAGCGGTACGGATATTGCCTTTTCTGTTGCCGCCAAGCGGTATATATAAATACTCCTTAAACCATGTCGAGACTGAAATATGCCATCTTCGCCAAAATTCCTGCATACTTGCGGATATGTAGGGATAGTTGAAGTTTTCAAGGAAATCAAAACCGAACATTTTTCCGAGACCGATAGCCATGTCGCTGTAACCGCTGAAGTCAAAGTAAATCTGCATCATATACGAAAACGCTCCCAGCCATGCAAGCGGTAATGAAAGACCGTTCACATCAAGACCGTACACATAGTCCGCTGTAACAGCCATAGTGTTGGCAATAAGCAGCTTTTTTGACAGTCCGGTTATAAAACGCCTTATACCCTGAGCTGTTTTTTCGGGAGTGACAGTGCGCTTGTCAATCTGGTCTGCAAAATCATAGTATTTAACAATAGGACCGGCAACAAGCTGCGGAAAAAACGTTATGTATAATGCAAGTTTATAGATATTTTTCTGAATGTACTGCGGCTGTTTGTAAGCGTCAATGACATATGACATTGCCTGAAACGTATAGAATGATATTCCGACAGGCAGGGCAATGTCCGGAATACTCATACTTAAAAACGGCAGACGGTCAAGCATTTCCGCACCGAATCCGGCATACTTGAAGATTCCCAGCATAAGCAGATTGGCGGTTATACTGATGATTAAAACTGTTTTTCTGTATTTGTTTCTGCTTTTCATAGAAATACCAAAAATATAGTTCATGATTATCGAAACAATCATCAGTATTATAGCTTTTGGTTCGCCGTAGGTGTAGAAAGCAAGACTGAATATCAACAAAAGTATATTTTTGGCGGTGACTGTCGGTATAATGCGGTAAAGCACATATACCGATGTCATGAATATAAACAGGAATACGGGACTGCTGAATACCAAGTTACTGCCTCCTTTTTATATGGGAGTGTAGAAGAATATTGATATTACAGTATTGTCATCGCCGTATTGTATATCCATTTCGTTGTCGCCGGAAGTGTATATAATCATATTTCCGCTTGGTGTACCTTCACCATAAGCGGCTTCAACGTCTTCACGGGTACTGCCGATTTTTATACCCCTGTCGGTTTCATAATTTCCTCCGGTTATGTTGATAAGGAATATATATTCGCTGTCACCGTCAACGTAACACTCTATTTCAAGTCCGTCATACTGGTAAATTTTATCGTCATGTCCGTTTGTAAGGCAGGCTGCACCGCCTCCGGTGTGATTCGGAGTGCCGAGAGCTGATATTATTCCGGAAGCGTCAGTCAACAGGTCTTCCATTTTGAATCTTACCGTTTCTGACTGGTCGGTTTGAGCAGGGGCTTCGGTAGGAGCGGGTGTTTCTTCGATTGGTGCTTCTGTAGGAACTTCATTTTCAGTTGGCTGGTTGTTTAAGTCTGGTTGTGTTGTTGCTTCTTCCTGAGAGGTTTCAGCAGCTACGGAAGTAGTTGTTTCTGCCTCTTCGGCTTCGGACGACTGTACAGTTGTAGTTGTATCGGTTTCAGTGTCGGAAACCGTAGTTAAAGTAGTTGTTGAAGATTCGGTTGTCGTTTCTTCTTCGGCGGACGTTTCTTTAGTAGCGGTTACTTCATCGCTGAGCGAAATGCTTACAGAATCGTCTGTTGAATCTTCCTTTCCGCATGAAACACCCGAAAGTGCAAGAAGTGCTGCGGTTGCAATTAATAAAGCTTTTGAGTTCATAATAAATTTTCCTCCGTTAATATATGATTATCTGTATGTCGGGTAAACATAGTTATAGAATGTGTAATTTCTGGCTTGCAGATAACTGAAGTCCACCTGAAAGAATCCGTTGCAGGTATCAATGCATGTCCAGTAACCGTTGATTTTGATTTCGTTCCAGTAATGCTCGCCTGTACCTGTTCCCGTACCGTGGACTATTCTTGATTCCCAGCCGGCTTGTCTGTAAAGTACGTCCGTAATAGCCGCAAAGTAGTAACATACCACAAAGCGGTTATTGAAAGCGTAGTCTGCAAAATACGACCAGCCTATTGCTTCAATCTGCGCCTGAGATTTGGTTTCTTCCATGTGCTGGTATCTGTTGTTGCTTCTTACGTAGTTGTAAATAGCCTCCGTACTTGTGCCGATTTGCGCAATTACTGAATTAGCCCTCTGCTGTACTGCTGAAAGAGTCATTACTTTTCCGTCTTCACCGATAACTTTTCCGTCAATAGTAGTGTTTGTTTCCATTATTCCGTAATTATTGAAAAAATATTCATCGCCGTCAATGGTATGCCAGCCAAGAGCCATTTTGCCGTCAGGCAGGAAATAACATTGATGATTGTTTACAGTCTGCCAGCCGGCAAGCATAACGCCTGTATCGTCAAAAAGATATGTTCCGTCGCCGTCTATCGAGACAAGACCCGTAGCACGGGTGCAGTCTTCATTGAAATAGTAGGGGTTGCCGTCTATCTGTTGCCAGCCCGTGAGACATACACCGTCTTCGCCGCTGTAGTAAACATTATCATCTTTTGATGTTGCCCAGTCGGAAACACGCAAAGCACCGTCTGTTTCCGAAAAGAAATATTTTTTTCCGTCTATATCGGTTATGCCCCGTGACATAACACCGTCTTCCTTGAAATAATGTGTATAGCCGTAAATGTCATGCCAGCCTGTGAGGGCTTTTCCGTCTTCGCCTAAATAGAATACTTCATCATTATCGCCCTCAACGAAACCGTCCGTAAGCATATAGCCGGAATTTCCGTCAAAACAGTATGTATCGCCGTCAATAGAAGTTTTTCCGACTGCAAGTGTACCGTCTTCATTTATGTAATAGGTTTTTCCGTCAGATTCCGTAAAGCCCTGTTCTGTGATTTCCTCGCCCTTATCGGACATAAGATGTGCTGTGTCGTCATCGTCCTTGAAAAATCCGGTAACTTTGCCGTTTTCGGAATCAATGTAATATTCCTTTCCGCAGTAGTCAACCCAGCCGGATACGGGTTTTCCGGTTTTGGGGTCAAAGTACTTTCTTTGTCCGCCGACTGTCCTCCAGCCTGTTTTTAGTACACCATTGGCAGAAAAAAGGTATTTTTCGCCGTCAATTTCCTGTTCTCCGGTGAGGGGATTTCCGTCTTCCGCATAGTAGAATATGCGGTTGTTTTCGTCAGTTGACCAGTCAGCATATACCGTTGACGGTACTGCGGACATTATACCCAATACCGTCATTAAAGTACATACTGTAAATTTTTTGTTTGTCTTCATAGGATTTTCCTTTCTTTTTTTATTTCAGTAAATATATTCGTATAGCTGTTTTATAAAGGGACATTTTTTATTATAAAAATATTGCGTGAAAAACAGTAGATTTTTAATTGTCAGTTTTAGTAAGTTGATTGTCGGATTCCGGAGAGATTACTTCTTCACGCATAAATTTTGTTTCGTCACAATCGCATATCATAAATGATATGGCTTTCTGACAGTTTGAGATTACGCAGTTCATGGAATCGCCGCCATATTCCCCGTCCCTTGTCCACGTTGCGGGTTCATCGTCAAGACAGGTAAATGTTATTTTGTTTGTGCGGAAAAATTTTATATATTCCCTGTCGATTTCTTCGGAGATATTAAGAATTGACTGTACTATGCGGTTGAGCTGTACAAGATTGGCAGGTTTTTTGATAAGGACTACTTCAAAAACCCCGTCATCAAGCATAAAGTCGTTTATTGAAAGAAGTCCTGCGACAGATGAGGTATTCGTTACCATACCAAATAAAAAATCATCTTCAATTACATTGCCGTCATATTTGATAAGCATACGTTTTGAACGTATACTCGTAAGCTGCATAAGACCATTAAGAATATAAGCCGTATGACCAAGAGTATTTTTTATTTTCTGAGGAGTTTCATATGTTATGTTAGTGAAAGCTCCGAATGCCGCAATATATATGAAGTAGTCATCATTGAAACGTCCTATATCGCAGTTAGTGGGTTTGCCGTCAATAATCCAGTGTACAGCGTCCATGATATTTCTGGGAATGCTGAGACTTTGTGCAAAGTCGTTTGTTGAGCCGGCGGGAATATATCCGACAGTAAGACGGTTCTGACTTTTCATAACTCCTTGCAGGCACTGGCTTAAAGTGCCGTCACCGCCTGCACATACCAATATATCAAAGTTGTTTTCACAAGCGTAATATGCAGAGTCAACAGCGTCCTGACCGCTTTGTGTAGGGTGAACCGTCACTTCACCGCCGATTTTAGTGAATTCATTTATGATATTGCCGAGATTTTCACTTATCAGGGCTTTACCTGCAACGAGGTTTACAATAAGATATATTTTTATCATGTTAAAAATCCTCCTGATACTTATTATATAATGATTTCGATTTTTTTTCAATAGCGGAAAATATAATTAAAAGAAAAAAATAATTCCAGACCTATTGACATTTCAAGATTGACATGGTATAATATAAAAGTCGGGTGAAACAGACGCAAAATATTGGGGTGTCGCCAAGCGGTAAGGCAACGGACTCTGACTCCGTCACTTCCGGGGTTCAAATCCCTGCACCCCAACCATAATGGTGAACTGAAATAGATTACACCACAAAAAAGTCCGAGTTTTCGGACTTTTTTCGTATTTATCCGCCGAAAATTTTCATAGTCAGAATTATAGATGACATTTACCTTTCGGAAGGCTTTCAAACAGAGCTGTTTTATTGATTTCTCACAATCGAGAAATCAATAAGAACAGCTTTTTTATCCAATTATCGGCAGAATACCCCCACTTCTAAGCGAACGAAGTGAGCGAAAGTGGGGGATGAATGCCGTCTGAAAAAAGTATTGACAAATCCGTCAGACTATGATATAATGAATAAATCCTGACAAGTTAAGATAAGCGGTTGCACTATCGAATCGTATCGTGTGTAAAATCTTAAGCGTCAGTTAGTCTTCTGTAAAAAAGAAGTCAGGAAAAATAAAATAATAAATAAAAGTAGCGGTGTGGACTTAAAGTCCTATCCAGTAGTGGCGAAGTGGACACGCCTGTAAGAATAAGGGTTGCCTGAGTTTCAGGTGGAAACTTAAATACCAATCTTCTTACGAAGCCCCCACCTCTTAGCGAGTGTAACGAGCGTAGGTGGGGGAGAGTTCACTCAATATTTGTTGCAAACCATTTTTCGTTATACATAGCAGGAACAAATGAAATCATTGCATTTTTATTTATGATAGTATCAGCATTTTTAGTTTCAGCATAGATTTTTTCGTTAATTGTATATTTTTTATTGTCGTTTCCTGTAACATATGCATACTTTGTATTTTTTCCTTGTCCGACATATGTAATTTTGCCGCTTATTCTATGTTCATATTTGCTGGAGTGTTCATTTCCGGTATTATTATCAATAAGTTCCGGCTGTTCATTGCTATGGTTTCCGATTATGGCAATCGTATTTTTTTCAGTCTCATTGTTCAATTCTCTGTCTGCATTGCCGGATTGTTCATTCTCAGTATTGTTATCAACAAGTTCCGGATGTTCTTTGCAATAGTTTTCGATTATAGCAATTGTACTGTTGGCAACATCACTGTTCAATTCTCTGTATAACTTTTTATCTCCTATGATATAAAATTCTTTTTTAGCTCGTGTTGCGGCAACGTTCATCATATTTGGTTCGCTCACCGCCCAACTTGCAGCTCCTTTACTCTGACTGTCTGCACCAAGAACCATAAAGACAATTGGTGCTTCTTTTCCCTGAAATGTATGGATTGTTCCGATATTTGTTGGTTTATTATTTTTATATCTTGTAAAGTTTATGTCCTTTAAAATCTCTGATAATTTATAAGCAACATTGGCAAACGGAGATATTACATAAATTGTATCTTTTTGTTCAGGGTCTACTATTGCAGGGTTTTCATTTATCATACTCTGAATTTTATTTTTCAGGAATTTTGCTTGTTCTTCTACAAATTTATCAATTGCCTTGCCGCCTACATCGTACCAGCCTGTTTTTCCGTAATCCTTTTTGCCTTGAACCATCATATTCTGATAAGAAATTTCATTGGAAATAGTAAACATAGGATACATACATCTACGATGCACCCATAATGGAATGCCTATCCAGGAATCTTCTGTTTTTTCCTGCATACGGTAAAAACCATATTTACTTGCTGCGTCAACAAGTGTCTGTACTGAAGATGAATCAGATAAATATTTATCTGTCACTCCAAAATGTTTGGACAGCATTGATAGAATACTTGAATCAAGCGTCAAAACAGGTTTGATTTGTGAGGGGTCTCCGACTACCATAACGTATTTACTGCGTAATACAGCTCCTATTGCAGATTGTGGAGTTGCTTGTCCTGCTTCATCAACAAACAAGTGTCCTAATGACCCGACATCAAGATTTCTGCACATTCTTGAAAAGCTTGCAAATGTGGAACTGATTACAGGAATAGCAAAATTAATCCAGTTCCAGGCTATAGAAATCAATTGTTTATTTTCAAGGTATTTGTTTTGTTTATCCCAGATTTTGATAGCAGCGTCTAAATTGTTGAGATTTTCATAAAGGAACTGTTTTCTCAGTTTCAAAGCCGCAATAAACAGTTTTGACTGTTCAATACGATAGTTTTCGTCAAACCAGGGGTTTGAAAGCTGGAGTTCTTCATAGTCAAGTCTGAGATTAAGTGGGTTTAATTTACGGTCTGCCATTGCTGATTCAAAATCTGAAATTTCTTTATTTAGATTTGCTGTCTTTTGCTCCGCTGATGTAATCCAGTTGTTAAGTTCTTTTTCAATATCCTGAATGTTCTTTTGGCATTCTTCTGATTTCTTTTTTAATTCTGTCCGGCGTTCTTGTAATGCATTTTTTTCATTCAGACAGTTAGTTTCTTCTGGCAATATGTCTAAAATCTGCTGATTGATTTCATTCAGGTTTTTTTGTGTTTCTGCATCTGTTTTTTTGCCAAAGAGCGTTGCAAAGAAACCACGTTTTTGCGGTTTAAGAGTGTCAAGGCATATATTAAGCTGATTTTTTGTATCTTTTATCTGTATCAGTCTGTTTGATAATACTTCTAATTGTTGGTCAATGTTTTTTATTTCTTCTTCGTATTTGCTTGATTTAATATGCAAATCATTTATTTTTTCAGATGCGTTTTTTTCTTGATTTTGTTTTTCATTCTTAAGGTCAGTGGGTAATTTACGCAAAGATGAACGTTTCATTTTGTAATCATAGTAATTTTTTGCCGTTCTTTGCATATCTGCTCTCATTTTGAATACAATATCATATTGTTCTTTAAAGGCTTTGTATACGTTTTTATCAGGTACATATTCTTCATTCAAAAATTTAGAGATATGTTTCAGAGTTGTGATAATATTTTTCATATTATCAGATTTTCCACCCTCCAGCGAAAACAATCCCCAGAATCTTTCTTCCTCCATAGGTTCAGCAGAAAGAACATATTTTTCGGATTCGTTATCCCAATTATTTTCAAGCTTTTCATTTGAAAGCCGCCAGAAATAATCAGCGTCTTTTAGTTCTGACAGTAAATTATCATCAATTCCGGAAATCAATGGCAGCTCGTTTACTATATTCTGAACCGCACCATTATTGGAACTTGTAACAACAATTCCGTTTTCTGCGATTTTTTCGGGAAGTTCTCCGATTGACGAATTATTTTCATAGATGGTTTGAGATGTACCCTTTAATGTGCGTTCTTTCAGTTCAAGTATATGTGAAGTTTGTGTTACAATAAGCTGTGCGAAAATATCTTTTAATAATGTGGTTTTTCCTGTTCCGGGAGGTCCGTTTACACTTCGGATATTCCGGCTGTCTATACCTGTCGAAATATTTACTGCTACTTGCTGCATAAAACTTAATGAATATGCAGTATTGCTTGGGAATCTTCCTAAAGGATAGTTTTTTGGCTGTAATATATTAACAAAAGTATTTGGATTAAACTTGGCGGAATCAGATTTGCTGTCCAAATCGATTCTTTCGCCTTCGAATCCGTATAGATAAGCATTAAGCATATCATATTCAATGTTTTTCGCTTTCTCCAAATCATTTATAAAGAATGAGTGAAGATTAGCAGAATCAAAATCTATATTACGCAAAAGCTGTACTCGACTATTTTCAGTTGAAATATTAAAATTATTTATTATCCATTTTATAGCATCGTTGAATTTTTGTGGATTTTTTTCCGATTCATCAAAATGAAAATTCAAATCAGCCTTTAAATCCTCCTCGTATTTATGAAAAGTTTGTTCATCGGGTACTTCTTTGTAATTTCGGATATATCCGCTTACAGTACAAAAAGTTTTATCGATTATCAATGTCAACTTATCGTCAAAATATAATGCAAAAGTAAATTTTTGTCCTATATGTATTTCTTCATAATTTTCAGCAAGTTTGTATTTCTCTCGCAGAATATTGATTACATCATTAAAATTGAAAATTTCTAAATATAAAACCAGTCCGCCTTTTCCTTTGCAGACTTTTTTGTTTCTTAAACCTTCATCAATAAGATTTGAAAAATGTTTGTGGCAATCGTCATTCATAAATTCGTTAAGGCGAATCAAGTTGTTATTTTTTATCTTAATATCGCCTTCAGATAATTGTTCAACCATCATCCACGCATTAAGAATATTATGTTTATCAACCATGCTGGTCAACTCCTGTCAGTTTATAAAGTTAAATCAGCATATTGTTTCATAATTTCTATAGTACATAAAACTTATACTGATTTACTGTTATTATAGCATGGCTTTTGTTCTTTTGCAAGAAAAAATATCAAAATACCACTTGAAGTTTTTTTGATTAACGATTTTAATATGTTTACGGTACTTTAAAATCAATATAAATAATAGATGAGAGTAATAAACAGAGCCGAGCCAACGAG
>CAMWRL010000033.1 GCA_947176685.1 uncultured Ruminococcus sp.
TGCAAAGTAGATGCCGATACTATAGCCGGTTCAGCGTTTTTTGCCTTAAATCCAAGTTCTTCCGTGTAATTCATAATATATTCACCTCATTAAAATTTTAAGCTTTGAAAAATGTTCCCAGTTCTCTGTCCTCAAAGAGGTCGTACAACAGGTCGGGATTCCTGCCATTCATAATAACCATGTCGATTCCTGCCGCCGCCGCAATCTTTGCCGCATTGATTTTTGTGGACATTCCGCCTGTACCCAGACTTGACCCTGCTCCGCCTGCGGCATTTTCGATTTCGGGAGTTATTTTTTCCACGAAACTTATCGGTTTTGCATTGGGATTTATACGTGGGTCATCATCATAAAGTGCGTCAATATCCGAAAGTATCAATAACAAATCAGCTTCGGACAGCTCCGCAACCAGTGCCGACAATGAATCGTTTTCACCGATTTCAAGCTCCAGTTCGTCAATGGCGATTGTATCGTTTTCGTTGATTATCGGAATAACTCCCATACCTATGAGACTTTCGACAGTATTACGGAAGTTGCTGCAATGGTTGGGATTGTTTATAATAGTTTTAGTCAGAAGTATCTGCGCTACTGTAACGCTGTACTTTTCAAACATATCGTCATATATGTGCATAAGTTCGCACTGTCCGACTGCCGCAACCGCCTGTTTCATACGGGTGTCTTTGGGCTTTCGGGAAAGTCCGAGTTTGCCTGCGCCAAGTCCGACAGCTCCCGAAGATACCATTATAATTTCACGTCCTGAGTTATGCAGGTCTGATATTACACGCACAAGATTTGTCATACGGCGTATATTGAGTTTGCCTGTACTATGGGCGAGCGTTGATGTACCAAGTTTTATAACTACTCTCTTTTTTTCTGAAATATTCCTCATAATTAAATCTTTCCTTCAGTTTACTTTATTTATGGGAGTCCCGTTCTGCCAAGCCTTTATATTGTCGCATACTATACCGACAAGACGTTTTCTTGTCTCAAACGCCGCCCACGATGTATGCGGAGTTATAATACAGTTGCGGACGTTTTTCAAAGGAGTGTCAGGGGACATAGGCTCTTTTTCCAGAACGTCCAGATATGCCGCCGCAATCTTACCTTGACTGAGTGCGTCAGCAAGGTCTTTTTCGTTCACGACAGCTCCCCTTGAAGTGTTTATTAAAATCGCAGTCGGTTTCATTTCCGAAAGAAGTCTGGCATTTATAATGCCTTTTGTTTTTTCGGTAAGCGGACAGTGGAATGTAAGTATATCGGCTTTCCGGACGGCTGTCATAATATCCGTGACTTCATACGGACAATTTTCCGGTCTGGTGCGTGTACTTACAACGATATTCATATTGAATGCTTCTGCGATTTTCGCAACCTGTCTGCCTATTGAACCGTACCCCACTATTGACAGGGTTTTTCCGGCAAGTTCGGCGGTAGGTATCGGGAAATACGAAAATGACGGAAATTTTTCCCATTCGCCGTTTTTTACAGCAATGTCGTAATCACGTATTTTATTGCAGTAGTCAAGTATGTATGCAAAAGTCTGCTGAGCTACGGCATTTGTGGAGTAAGAGCCGGCGTTGCATACAGTGATATTTTTTTCAGCGGCATAAGCTGTATCAATGTTGTTGTAACCCGTTGCGAAAAGTCCTATATACTTCAGATTGGGACAACTGTCGATTACTTCCCGTGTAATCATAACCTTATTGCAGAGGACTATTTCAGCATCACCGATATTTGCGGCTGTTTCCTCCGGAGACGTTAGCGGTATTATTTTCACATCTCCCAGTTCCTCAAGGGGTGCTGTAGAAATATCTCCGCTTATATTGACCGTATACCAGTCCAGAACAGCTATTTTCATTTATTCTTCCTCCTCCGGAGTATTTTCTTCCGGTACTTCCTCAGCATCTCCGGAAACTGCCGCAACAACGGGGTCTTTCTTCCTGAACACTATGGACGTTATAAACGCTACTGCCAGCAATACAGCTTCAACGATTCCGACCATATAAAAAAGCGTTTTGCTGTCCGAAAGCCATATTATAAGTGAAAACGGTATAGCTATCGCCATTATAAGCTGATAAAGGGATTTTTCTTTGACAAACCTGAATACAAAGAAAATCAGTGATATTATACAGAATATCAGGTGCAGACCAAACGGAAACGGAAACAGTGATGCTTGTTTGATTTCGGAAGTCTGCGCCATAGTTAAAAATAAATCAGAAAAATTCATTAAATCCTCCGACCGCCACAAAAGCGGGACTGTTATTTAACGGTATACAGCCATACCGATATGTGAAAAAAATCTGCTTTTTAAAGTATAACACAAATTCCGGAAAATTTCAACAGCTTTTTAAAAAAAGATTGCCGGACTATACAAAATGCAGAATAATTGTGAAAAAAAGAGATTACAAAAGATAAATTACAAAAAATTCGGAAATATACGTTCTTTCGTCAGAAGATGACACTTAAAGTTCATACGAACTTATGATATAATCATATCATCACATCACAGGAGTTGAAGATTATGAATCGTTATATTCCCGGTACCACACTAAAATTCAGCGAACAAGCGAGAGATGAGGCATTTTCAATAATTTCACCGGTACTTGAAGCAACCGGAGGTCTTACGCTTTCGCAGTTGTCGAAGCTTACAGGACTTACCGGAACTACCATACAGAACTGGATAAAACGTGGCTGGGTTGCGGCTACGCACGGCAAGAAATATTCAAGAAAACAGGTTATCCGGATACTTCTTATAAATATGCTCAGAAATGCAATGAGACTTGAAGATATTGCCCGTCTTATGGAATACGTAAACGGCGACGTTGAAGATACTTCCGATGACATTATAGATGACGATGTATGGTACAACATACTTTGCAGAATCATATTCACTGCCGAAGACGAGGGGGCTTTTGAAGCAAGTTCCATCAAAAAACTTATAAAGAACGAGCTTGAACAGTGTACAAATGAAATACATATCCGTTCTGACGAATATAAATTACATAATGCAATGTTTATAATGGTTATGGGCTACAGAAGTTCCTGTCTCAAAAATGAGATGGAAAAGGTTCTTGATGTAGTACTTAATGAAATGAATGGTTTAAATAATTAAGGAGAGATTTTTTATGAAAAGATTTCAGGAATTAAACAGGGACGGCTCTGTAAAAAGAAATTTCAAAGGTGTAAAATGGGCAGTCATAGGTATTGCTGTACTTCTTATAGGTGCTTCTTCACTTACAATAGTACCTGCCGGCAACACCGGCGTACTGCTTACTCTTGGAAAGGTTTCCGCAACTTCTTTTCAGGAGGGCGCACACTTCAAAATACCGTTTGTACAGACGGTCGAGAATATGTCAAACAAGATTCAGGTCTATGAAACTCCGGCTTCGGCAGTTTCAAAGGATTTGCAGACAGTAAGCAGCACTCTTGCAGTAAACTACAGGCTTGTTTCCGACAAGTCCCCCGATATGTACAAAAATGTCGGTCTGGACTATCAGACAATTCTTATAACTCCGGTAGTACAGGAATGCTTCAAATCCGCTACAGCCAATTATACTGCTGAACAGCTTATTACAGAACGTCAGACGGTTGCTGACAATGTAAAGGAATCACTTGAGAAAAAACTCAAAGACTATGGTATATACATAGAAAAATTCAATATAGTAAACTTTGACTTCTCGTCGGAGTTCAACAACGCTATCGAAGCAAAACAGGTTGCTGAACAGAATCTTCTCAAAACAAAGACCGAACAGGAACAGGCAATCGTCATTGCAAACGCAGAAGCTGAAAAGAAAGTTATTTCCGCAAAGGCAGAGGCAGAAGCCATTATGGCTCAGGCGCAGGCTCAGGCTGACGCTAATGAATTACTTGAAAAGTCCCTTACGCCCAAGGTTATCGCTTATGAACAGATTCAGAAATGGAACGGCGTACTTCCGAAAGTTACCGGAAGCGACAATGGTATGCTGGTTAATATAGACCTTGACGACATTTCGTCATCATCGTCCTATACAGCACCGCAGTACACAGACCCTGTTGAACCGTCAGCAGATGATGAACCTGTACAATAATATGAAAATACGGACGTACCTTAAAAGATACGTCCGTTCGTGTGTGTGTGTTATACCGTGAAGCCCTGCTCCCTGAAACTGTCAATGACTTCGCCTAAAATCTGGGCGTTTGTCGAAGACACAGAGTGAAGCAGAAGTATTTCACCGCCGTGTGCTGATTCTGTAAGTTTCTTTATACCCATCGCCGGGTCTGGCTGACTGTCTGTTTTCCAGTCCACATATGCGAAACTCCAGAATAATGTTTTATATCCGCATTTCTGGATAGTCTCCAGAGCCTGTTCGGAGTACTCTCCGCACGGGCAGCGGAAATACTGCATCTGATAACCGTAATTATTCATTACATAGTCATGCAGAGACATAATTTCTTCTTCGGCTTCTTTTTTCGACAGTGTGGGCAGACTTGCATGTCTCATACCGTGATTTCCGAGTACATGTCCTTCATCAATCATACGCTGTACAAGGGCTTTTTCCTTTTTGGCGTAGTCACCTGTAAGGAAAAATATCGCTTTGACGTTCTTTTCTTTCAGCGTATCAAGAATCTTTTCAGTATAGCCGTTTTCGTACCCTTGGTCAAAGGTTATTATTATATGGCTCTCGTCTCCTGACATAGCACTTGCTCCATAGTCGCCGTACCTGTCGTTGAATGACAACGCATCTGTCGGACGGTTTTTACTGTCAACCGCCGTGCCTTGTCCGTAACCGATTTTCGTGTTGTCAACTGCGTAAACCGCCGTTGACGGAATCGCCACTGTTAAAGCTGTCATTACAGGAAATATTTTTTTAATCATAGGCGTTTTATTTCCTTTTGAAAATTGCGGATTACGTCCGCAAAAGTATTATAACCGTACAGGACAATAATATTATAAGTAAAAATATCCACAGGAGGTATAATATGAAAATAAATCTCAAAAAGAAAGAAAAAATTAAACTTAAAGAAAAGAAGTCCGGAAAAAGCGGAGACGGATTTGAGCTTTTATGTGACATAGCTGAATTTATAATTGAAATTATAATTGAAATTATTTTTGACTAAACAAAAACGACAGCCTGCGATGCTGTCGTTTGTCTTTTGTGTGTTTTTTGCAAAAGCTGGATTTTTTCCCGCAATTTTCCTCTGCACCTGTCCGTGCAGCGTCCGGAAACAATCACGAGTTGAGGTAAGAACTTACAAGCACCTTAAGAAGCTCATCACGGTCAATATGGCGGATTAAGTTTCTTGCATTATTGTAGGTAGTTATGTAAGTGGGGTCTTCGGACAGAATATATCCTACAATCTGGCTTATCGGGTCATAACCTTTCTGCATAAGAGCATCATAGATAATAGTGAGATTTTTCCTGAGTTCTTTTTCCTTGTCGTCGTTCACGGAAAAAGTCATTGTTTTATCGTTCATAAAAAAGCCTCCTTACGATTGAAGTCACTTCCGGAAAAGCTATCCGGAAATTACGGGGTATATTTTTTCAGTCAGTCTGTACGTGAATAAAGCTCCTCCTGTCACAGAAAAATAAATGCACTGGAAGTCTGTCAGCCGGACGATGCTTTTTATCAGAACGCACAAAATTATGTTCTGAAAAATTCCCCATTATATTATACACGATTTCAAGAGATATTGCAAGCCCGAAAAAATTTTTTTATGTAGCGTCCGGAGAATGTCCGGACATCAGAAAAATCAGTCGCAGTTACAGCAGCCTGTTCTCTTCACGAAAGAGTTGCAGTCAGTGCATTCCGGAACGGTCGGGTTATCTTCGTGAGTGCCAACGCAGATGCAGCCAAGTGAACAGTAGTTTTCGGTTACCATGTTGTGCTGACACTGCGAAACAGTACATTTGATGTGGTCATTTTTCTTTTTGTTTTCCATTATGAACATCTCCTTGAAAAATATCGGGCTTGTTCAGCCACTAATATTATATCACGGACACAACAGTAATATTCAGAAAACAGAAAATTTTATTTATATGGTTCGATGATTGCTTCGGAACACTTTTCAATTATGCGTAAAACTGGTTCTATACCGTAATCGCAGTATTTGAAATAAGTATAATAACCGCCATGTATAAGATATGTCATTACCATTTTTCTTTCAATACTGGGATTGTATTCCGGATAGGACTTTTTTATAAGTTCCGTTACACCCTTTTCAAAGAGTTCAATAAAACGGTTGCTTCTGCTGCCCTCGAAAAGTATCTTTATAAGCTGTTCGTTTGCGGCAAGCGATATTGTTAGTTCCCTCATAAACAGCTTGTTGTTTTCAAAAACCGCATCGGGGTGTTCGATATTCAGAAGCGACGACTCTATAACGTCCTTTTCAAGCAGTTCGGACAGTTCATATATATCGTGATAATGAAGATAAAAAGTTGCCTTGTTTATACGGGCAATTTCCGCAAGCTCCCTAACTGTGATTTTTTCAAGCGGTTTGCGTGAACGCAGGTTCAGAAATGCATTTATAATACTGCGTCTGGTTTTTTCTACTCTTAAGTCCATATACTTCCCTCCTGTAATAGACAATTTGCGACATATGTTGCATAATTGACTCCGGTTAAAAAATGCTTATTGAAATCTGTCTGACTTCATCATATAATTATATTATACTCGCATATTGAGCAAATGTCAATCAGAAACGGAGAGATTTTTTAATGGATATTTACGGATTTTACAAAGGAGAGGTCTTTGACGCCTATGAATATCTCGGCGCACACTGCTCCGGAAAAGAAACTGTTTTCAGGACATACGCCCCCAACGCTTCAAAAGTTTCGCTTATCGGAGACTTCAGCGACTGGGACGACATTCCTATGGAAAGGGTTGAAGACGGACGTTTCTTTGAAGTAACCTGTCCCGAAGCTAAGGAAGGTATGCGTTACAAATACCGCATATACGACAAAATGAATCACTTTATCGACCACTGCGACCCGTACGGCTGTTCTATGGAAATGCGTCCCGGAACGTGTTCTGTGATAAGGAGAACCGATAATTATAAGTTTCACGACAGCAGGTGGCTTAATCAGCGTACCGACTGCCGTGACAAGGCTATGAATATCTATGAAGTACATCTTGGTTCGTGGAGGAAAAAACCGGAAAACAAACGCAGTAAAGATGACCCCGACGGTTGGTACAATTATTCCGAAATTGCCGATATGCTTATTGACTATGTAATCGAGTACGGATATAACTTTATTGAACTTATGCCCGTAAGCGAACACCCCAGTGACGAATCGTGGGGCTATCAGATAACAGGTTTTTTTGCGCCGTCCTCACGTTACGGAACTCCTAAACAGCTTATGGAGTTTGTGGACAAATGTCACCAGAAAGGTATTGGCGTAATAGTGGACTTTGTACCGGTACACTTTGCGGTTGACCACTACGCACTTACCGAATATGACGGAACACACCTTTATGAATTTCCCGACTGCGACATGGGTTACAACGAATGGGGAAGCAGAAACTTCATGCACTCCAAAGGCGAAGTGCGTACTTTCATACAGTCTGCCGCAAACTACTGGTTGGACGTTTATCATTTTGACGGTCTCAGAATGGATGCTGTCAGAAATATGATTTACTGGCAGGGAAATGAACATCGTGGCGAAAACAGAAGTGCAATAGACTTTCTGAAAAGTATGAACACCGGACTTAAAGTACGTCACCCGTCTGCAATACTTTCTGCCGAAGACTCATCATCATATCCTAAAGTTACAGCTTCGGTAAATGACGGCGGTTTAGGATTCGACTATAAATGGTGTCTGGGCTGGATGCACGATTCACTTGAATATATGCAGTGTTCCCCTATGTACAGAAGCCGTGACTATCATAAAATGACTTTCGCTATGCTGTACTTCTATAATGAAAGGTTTATACTTCCGCTGTCTCACGATGAGGTTGTACACGGTAAGGCTACAATCACTCAGAAAATGAACGGCGATTATGAAAACAAGTTTCCGCAGGCAAGGGCTTTTTATATGTTTATGATGTCGCACCCCGGAAAGAAACTCAACTTTATGGGCAATGAAATAGGTCAGCTCCGTGAATGGGACGAAAAACGTGAACAGGACTGGGATATGCTGAAATATCCGGTACACGATTCGTTCAGTCAGTATATAAAGAAACTCAATAAAATATACCTTAAATATAACGCTCTCCATTATGACTACGACCCGACTAACTTTATGTGGGAGGACTGCAACTCTCCCGACCGCTGCGTATACTCCATAAGGCGCAAAAGTGCTGATGGCGATATTCTGACCGTTATAAACTTTTCGGACTGGTATCAGACCAATTATTCAGTAACTATCGGTGACGGATTCAATGTTAAACTTCTTCTTGACTCTGATAACCAGATTTACAGCGGACAGACGCCTGACGGCAAAACAGAGTTCAGACAAGTTGAAAACCGTCTTGAAATGAATATTCCGGCGTTCAGCGGCAGAATGTTCCTGTTAAAGAGGACAAAAAAATAATTATAATATATAAGGAAATTGCCGGAATTATTTCCGGTAGTTTTTTTATTCAATAATCAAATGTCTGTAAATACCGTCTTTCTTATTCCAGACCCTCTTTCCGACAAGTCCGGAAACTTTCTTTATACTTTCGTACTCTCCCTCAACTTCAAAGATACAGAAATTTTTTCTGCCGATTTTTTTCTTTTCCCATACATCAGTACAGTTAATGCAGTATTCATCAAGAATGTCTTCCAACGGATACTGTGATTCACCTGTTTCGAGTTCGCAGTAAAAAGCCACACAATAAACAGGTTCGTCAGTTATCCCCATAGTTCCGCTGACACCACCTGTTATATCCCTGTAAATAAAATCTTCAATCAATGTATATCTTTCTGTATTGCTGTACTTATCCAACATCATCATCTTAATAAACTTCTGGTTTTATATCTCCTTGTTTGTATTTTTTTATAAATTCCGTACCCTTGTCGCTCATGACGTACGAAATAAATTCTTCCGGCAAAACAAGTCCATACTTGGTTACATACTCGGCAGTGCAACAGTGCCAATAGTAATATCCGTCCGAAAACATATCAAAACCAAATAATGTTTTTTCCGGCT
Source organism: uncultured Ruminococcus sp. (assembly GCA_947176685.1). Classification (GTDB taxonomy): domain Bacteria; phylum Bacillota; class Clostridia; order Oscillospirales; family Ruminococcaceae; genus Ruminococcus. The sequence continues at coordinate 9,105 of CAMWRL010000033.1, forward strand.
CAAACGGGTGATTGTAGATTCCTGAACACGTAAGATAAACATTATTGATGTTCAGATACTCAATAACCTTATCAGGGACGGAATAACCCTCTCTTACGTGTTCGTAAATACTTTTACTGCCGGACAGGATTTCCTTATAAGGCGTTAAACAATAACGGCTTTCCATTTCCTTTATCATTTCACGACGTTCAATTTCGGACTGAGTTTTTATTTCGTGATGCGGAACGTCCGTAACCACAACGGTACATAAACAAGCACCGGTTATTTCAGAAACAGGTTTTTTTGAACGTTTCCAGTCTTTTGCCTTGTCGCATACTTCCGCATAATCTCCGGCATATCGGGGATTTATTATTTTTATTTCACGCTGTACAAAAGTCCCGTCCATCATTTCAATTTCTATCGTTCCGCCCTTTGAAAGCTTTTCGCCCTCGTCAAGCTCAACTTCCAGATTGATAACTTCGCCCTCTCTGTTTTCGTACGGACTGCCGTAAACTTCCTTTATATTCATAGCTCAACAACTCCTTATATCTATATCAGAATTTTTCCGTCACCAGACTGTACCATTCAGAATTTTTTATTTCGTCCTCAGATGCGTCCCTTGCCGCAGGCTGGCTTAACTTATTGTAAAATGTTCTGTAACCGTTTTTGTTATTCAGATAGTCGTCTGCCGTGTCAAACTCCAGTCCGCATTCCTCGCACATTACTGAAACTTTCCCTGTCGGAAAATTATATATAATTTCCATTCGTCCGTAACCTCTGCATACCGGACATTCTCCTGTATGATATGTCATATTCTGCTCCTTTCAGCGATACCCGTAAATAGTATATATACCGTCCTTTTCCTCATAATGAATGTTATATTTTTTCAGTACCCCGACAAATTCTGCTGTTTCGTCAAGCACTTCCGGACTTATTAACAATCCTCTGTATTTAAGAATGCGTGTACGTACCTTTATCCACTCAACAGCAAATCCGCCGTTGAAATACTCCCCTATACAGAAACCTTCATACCAGTCGCCTATATGGTAAACGTCTTCTGAAATATCCTCTCCGCAATCTTCAAAGAGAGTTTTCATTGCATAAGGCGGCGGAAACGGCATGTCATTCAGCATAGCACTGCGCAACTCCGACCATTTTGTGTCGTTCATATAACTGCATAGATTTCTTTGTTTCACGATTTTAAAGGCTTTTTCTTTCAGGTTTCCGGACATAAAATTTCTCCTTTACTCCGGATAGTCCGTGAAAACATTATTCCAGTAATAAGTAACTTTATCGGCAGAAATAATTATTTCACATTCTGCACTTCCGTCACGCCATAAATAACCCTTGAAAAGAAATTCCCTGTCATTCCGGTAGCAGTCAAGAAACTCAAACTCCATTCCGGATTTTATTCTTTCCATAAAGTCTTTCAGTGAAACGTCCTCACGAAACATTCTTTCGCCGTCCCAGATGAAAACATATACAGTAACGCTTGATTCAGGCTTGAACGTAAGTTCAAACTGTACTTCCGACCTGTCGGTGTAGTATAATCTGTTATTTCTTTTTACATAAAAACCGTCCCCGAATACAAACAACAAAATATTATTATTCAGAATTATTTCAGTTGCTCTGCTGTCGTGCAGAATTATGTTATAATTTTCGTTATTATCTGAATATCTGTACATAAAAAAACTCCTCAGTCAAGTAATTCAACTTCTATAGATTCGCAGTATATATGAAAATCAATATCCTGCTCAAAACTGCTGAGCAGAAAATTATTTTTACAACCGCTATTATGATAATCTGTTATTTCCAGTCCGCTGTAAAAACCGTTAGTGATATTGAAATTCACCTCACCCGATACATTGAATAAAGTCATTCCGATTCTGTAAATATTATCGTAATCCGTAAGCACCAGCCGTATACATGGAATAAATTCAGAATATTTTTCATAGTCAAAGTGCAGTTCAATAATACGTCCGAAATCGCACCAGTGATGATATTTTTCGGGCAGTCTTTCCAACAGCACATCAACGCCCTTTATTCTTTTTGAATATTTCAATTTTCTGCTCCCTCAATCAATTCGACTTCTATTTCGTCACAATATACTTCAAAAGAGTCATTCTCAAAACCTTTTATCACAAAATGCATTTTATTGTCCCAACAGCTTTCAGAAATATCCTTTATCGCCAACCCTCCGAAACAACTGTCGAAAACATTAAATCCCACATCACCGTAAGCGTTTTTCAAAGTCATTCCTATTCTGTAAAGACCGTCCCTGTCCGTAAGTACCAGCCTTATGCAGGAAATAATTTCAAAATACTTTTCATAGTCAAAAACTTTTTCAAAATGCAGTTCAAGAATATAATCGAATTTACTCCACGAATGATATTTTTCGGGCAGTTTTTCCAATAGTATGTCAACGCCCTTTATCCTTTTTGAATTTTTCATATTTACCTCCTTAAAAAATACTGCTCCCCAGAAACACTTCCGGAACAGCAATTTTATGTCACAAAGCACTGAAACACATAATCACATATCCCCATACCGGAATCAGAAGCAATTCCATAATAACAGAAATTATTATAACCGGATTTTTCTTGTCAAGCTGTCTGATTTTTCCGGTGCGGTACCGGAAAACAAAAAAATCCAGTACAACAATGATAATTCCCATAAGTCCGCAAAGCCACAATGCATTCAGGTCAACATAGTGAAGTTTTCCGCCGTGGTCGTCGGGGTCGTTGTGATATTCAAGGTACTCCGACAAGCCGCTTATAAACGCACCAATAAATATCAACGCTCTTGTGGTCAGAAAACCCGACAACACTGCGGACAGGTATATATAAGTTTTCAGTTTTGTTTCTTTTACTTCTTTTGCTGAAATATCAACTATATTTTTATCCACAATATTTTTATCTCCTTTCAGAATATTATAATTATTTTAACATACATCACTTGCAAAGTCAACCGAAAAACGCCATATGCCGTTAATTTTCTGTAATCATCAGTCCACTCTTGTAAAAACATCTGATAAATCTGTTTCTGTCCGTATTATGTCATTGAGAACAGAAAGGATTATATCTTTTTTCATTTCAGAAATAAAAATAGGTTTGTCAGCTAAAAAATACTTGCCGGAAAGATATTCTCCTGTTATCTGATTCTTCTTTGACAGACTCAGTAAATTCCGATATGTAAAAAAGCTGGCACACCATTTTGTGCTGTCGCTTATTTCAAAAATAACATCAGAATTTTCGTCATACTCATCATAACCGTCTGCCCATTCTTCAAATTCATACCATATATTTTTTATTTTCATAATGATGTCCTCCGGATTATACAAAGAAAACTGTCAGATTATATCCGGCAGTTTTCTTTATATATGTGTGTGTAAGTACCTGCGTTGTGTAAACGCAGAGGAAATTTTTTTATTTTACAGCGTTTAATTCTGCTATGATTATATTATAATACCTATGGGGCAAAATTGCAATAACAGAAAAGTGCCGTTTTGCTTACGGAAATATTCCATTCAGTTACAGAATAATGACAATTATGACAATTCCGTAAGAATGGCATAAATTTCTTTGTTGCATTATCGGAGTTTCTGCATAGAATAGAATAAGCGGAAAGTATGATATATGAAGTCCGGAAGTGGCAGATTTATGCCCGTGAAGAGCTTTTGGACACTGGCATAAATCATAACTGCTGCTTTTCATATAGATTAAAAGGACTGCCACTCCGGACAGTCCTTTTTTACAAGTGGATTGGATTACAGAATCAAAATCAATATATATCGAATCCCTTTTCTTTCATCAATTCCTTTACTGCTGCTTTTTCAGCCGCATGTCTGATACCATTATCATCTTCTAAATCAGACCAACGCTGTTTCAGTTCATAATCCTGTTTCCACTCCCATTCACGTAAGTAATTCTGAAAGTCCCTGTCATAATCATGACCTGTAACATTTCTATAGTTCTTCTTACCAGCATCATTTACTGCACTGACAAATGAATCAAATAATCCCATCTTATACACCTCCTTTGGTATAATATAAGCATAGTCCAAACTGCTGACCCAGTGGTGACAGGCTAT
>CAMWRL010000034.1 GCA_947176685.1 uncultured Ruminococcus sp.
TGTGGTGACCCGTACGGGAATCGAACCCATGATTCCGCCGTGAAAGGGCGATGTCTTAACCGCTTGACCAACGGGCCTTTTATAAAGGATAGCGGCAGTCGGACTTGAACCAACGACCCCCTGGGTATGAACCAAGTGCTCTAGCCAACTGAGCTATACCGCCATATTGTCGTTGTTGCTGTTACTGCCTTACGACTTTATCATTATATCACGTATTTCCGGAAAAGTCAATAGAAAAATTCAAAAAAAAATGAAATTTGTGATAAATAGCAAAATATTCACTTGAATTTAAATAAAAATATAGAAAATATATAAATTATAAGAATTGGAAGAATATTTAGGTATCTGATGTTTGTTTATTCGTTGAAATATTGTGTTAGACGGTGGTTTAAGATTGACAAATAAAAAATAATGTGCTAAAATATAAATCAATAAAAGGATAATATCAGGATATTGTATTTTCGTTTGCCTGTTCCACATCAAGCCGTTGGTACAGTGAATCAATAAGATAGAACAGATTAGGAGCTATGATAAGGGATTCAACAGGTTATCTTACAGCCAGTCAATAAAAATCAGTGCGAAGTCAATGAGAAACAGCAGACAAAACTGTAAGTTATAGCTTATCAGATTCACATAATTTATGCAGGGCAGGAAATGTCCGGATTTACACCTATGGAGACTGAGGTCCCAGAAGCAGAAAGCCCATTGGCTTTGGACAATGGGGAGTTTACACAAAGGGAGTAATAAATATATGAATATAAATCTTGAAAGGGACTTGCAAAAATGCTTGTCGATAATGAGTCCGGACTGGATAATGCAGAATAATGTCAATGATAAGAAAACCAATTTTATATATAAGGCAGAAAATCTTGATGATTGTCTTAAGATGATAGAGTCCAATGACGTTGACAAGGACTACGCACTGCATAGATGGTATAATTATCAGACTTCCGTATATTGTGAATACTTATTCTGCGACTACGGTGCTGTACACGAAAAAAATATATATAATCATGATGTTGACATTTATATAAACGAAATCCCGTATGATGTGAAACTTACAGTATATCCCACCGCACTTCTGAATAATCGCCAAAATTATAATCTGAGGAACATACAAGGGAAAAATAAAATGATAAGATGGCTTTATGCCAACCAGTCGCAACAGTCAAGAAAACAGCTCATTAACAGAATTTATGTTATGTGTGACGCTGAGACATTAAATGAAAGAATGAGTATGAAAAGCAACTTCGACTTGCTGAGAAGACAGATTGCCGCATATATGAATTACATAAAGTCACATAAACCGAATGAAATAGAAATCATTGACGGAAACCAGACTTGCAAAGTAATGAGCGAGCTTATTTATGTAAGTGAAATTTAGTTACAGCAGTAAAAACACGCCTCCTGCCAAAGAAGAAAAAAGAAACAATCATATCATTTCCAAAAAAGAGAATATATGCGGAAAATGTCTCCGGTTTGTAAAATTTTTCCATATTCCTATGCATTGACTTGCAGTATCAAATATCATAATTATGAATAATCAAATAAAAGGAGATGAAAATAATGTCAGAATTTCTCGAAATAACGTCCGATGATGAAAGTATAAGCCTTGTTTTTTATATTGAAAACAAGAATATTATGGAAATCGGTGAAAAGATTGAAAAAATTAATCCGTACGCCTTTATGAACGGCTATAACTGGGAAGCGTTTTTAAATTACTATCTTGAAAAGCAGTCGCCGGACGTTCTGGAAGATATGGATTCCGACCCCGAAGCCGGAACGTATGTTGTATATTATGAGAATACTCCGAAGAATTTTATAAAAGTAAATAAGTTTGCGGAAATAATAGAGTATCTGATTGAAAATCCGGAGGATATTTATGAAATAGTCCGTGAACACGGTGACGAAATAGAGTGGGACTGATATGATTAAGCCTGAAAGTTATCGTACAAGGGACGAAGTTGAGGAAATTATTAAGGAAAATAATATTGACCGTTCGGAATTTCATGAAGCGTCGAAATTTTCATATGAAAGTATTCTTCGTAAATTTTATTATACGTTTTTTGAATATGACAAAAAAGTACGGTATGCAGAGCAGAAGAAAATAAATCTTTCGTATGCGTGGCTGCGTTTCCGTAAAGACCTTAATCATTCCGATACAATATGTTTACGTTATAATGATACTGATATTGATTCGATAAAAAGTCTTATTCCGGAGTATTCGGACAATATGATATGTTTCTGTATACTTGCGGACGGCTGGGTATATGAGGGAAAACTTTCTGCAATGCTTAACGTGATTCCGGAAGTTTCTATGATGACAGACTACTATATAATATCAAAGAAATTCGACTGGGTTGTTGTCAACTGCGAGGACGGCGAATGTCTTAGCCGTGTAGACTGTAAAAGGAAGTGAACAGTATGTTCAGAAAAATAATAACTGCTGTTCTGGCGTTGACAGTTATTGCAGGCTGTTCAGAGAAAAAGACAGTCGAGGACATACCCGCTGAAAGTTCAGTCATATCACATACTCATACTGAACCCGCTCAGTTATGTATGGATAATGTGAAGTTTATATCTACATTTTTCCATAATCATCAGCTTAAAGTATACAACGATACAGACGTTATTTATTATTTCGTCGTGCTGAATGACGGAAACGTTTTCACAATGGAAAAGAATTATAAATCGGATAATTATGAGTTTCATAAAAAAATTTTTTCCTGTGATGATTCGGCTTGGGAAACTGCTGACAATATCGAAAATATCGGGACTTTTTCACCAAAGGAAACAGAAACATTGTCGGGGTATATTGCCGGAATAAATCCGGACAGTGATTATTATGACCGTGAACGTGATGACATGGGCATGGCTCCTGACGTTATAGAAAGTGTTTACTATAGTTATTACTGCTATATTCCGAACGGTGAAAAAAAGTCTGTTTTCCGTGTTATGAGCTTTGGCGAAAATCAGGGTACATCTTAATAAGACAAATGATACTAACGCCATTTCAGTATTTGAAATGATTACAGACAGTCAGCTTTATAATGACTGGACGGATAAAGTCAATAAGATTGACTGAGATATTTTGTTAAAAATAAAACCTTTCACAAAACTATTGACAATTTTGTCGAAAATTGTTATACTATGCATAGTATTTATTCTATCAATAAATCTTTCTTTACAGAGGTATTGCCTATGAATCCGGAACTTCACAAGGGTCATCGTGAACGGCTGAGAAATCGTTTTATGGAAACTGAAGGTGCGGGATTTTTCAGGCACGAAATTATAGAACTTCTTCTATTTTACATTATTCCACGAGCTAATACAAATGAGACTGCTCATATGCTTATTGAGCAAAGCGGAGGCAGTCTGAGTAATTTATTTGAATTGGATATTGATGAACTTTGCAGTATTAAGGGCGTTGGCGAAAATACTGCTTTATTTATTAAATTTATGTCCGAACTCAGCCGTATTTACCCGAATTTTTCCGGTAAGGCTGATTTGTCCGGCGAAGCACTGGATATTGCCAAATATTTGAGAAACAATATGTCCGGTTATGACTGCGATTATTGTGTTATTCTTAATATAAGTTATCAGTTTGAAATAATAAATTCAATATGTATTCCTATGGACGAATTTCTCAGAAAGTCCACTAAAGAATTAGCTGCGGAAATAATTCAGAGAAATCCGCATAATATTGCAGTCGGAATATATCACAGCAAGGGTCTGGCTATACCTAATCACAGAGATTATAACCTGTTCAGCAATATAAGCGCAATTCTGAAAGCTCTTGAAATTCCTTTGTATGATTTAATGGTATTCAGTAAAACCAACGTTTTTTCTATTCAGAACAAAGGTGCATTCAGTTTCTGACCGGTATACCGTAGCTTAATATATTTTTGGAGTTACAGCAAGTTATATGGACAATAATGATAAATCACTGAAAAGTAAACTGATGAAGAAATATATTGAAAATGGTCTTGCTTTAATGTCCGAAACTGAAATTCTGGAGCTTATTCTGTCGTTTTCGGAAAAGAAAGACATCTGTTCTACTGCCGAAAATCTTCTGGACTGTTACAGAAGTATAAGCAATATTTCAAAAATTGACCCGAAAACCCTCCTTAAAGACAAAATGTTAAGCCGGCAGGGTGCTGTATTAATCAAGCTTATTGCAGTAATGAGCCGTGTTTATAATATGGACAAGGATAATATCAGTAAAACAGACAGCGTTGAAACAGCAATGAATTTTCTGAAAAACTGTTACATAGGTATTTCCGGTGAAAAAATATCAATAATTGCTTTGGAAAAGGATTTCACTATAAAGGACTATTGTTTTGTTTAGTCAGGCACTAACGCTGATGTGAAGCTTTCATGCCGTGATATTCTGAAGTTTGCACTTGATAATAATGCTGACATGATTATTATGGCACATAACCACCCGTTAGGTCAAGCCCAACCGTCAGAAACTGATATATTTACAACAAAGCATATTATAAAGCTGCTTGAAAGCGTAGGCGTGATTATGATTGACCACATTATTGTCGGACAGAATGGCTGTTTTTCAATGAGGGAAGATTTCAGCAATGATATGTTCAGAAACGTTTCCGATTGCGGTTATAAATATAATGCCAAAGACATTTCCTGACCGGAAATGTCTTTTTTGTTTTTATTAACTCTTGTCCCTCTGTCTGAAAACCGCCGCAGCAGAAAGTCCGGCAAGCAGTGCAACAGTTATTCCGGCAGCAGCAGAAGTCATACCGCCCGTGAACACTCCCAGAAATCCGTCACGGTCAATGGCTTTGCGGACACCTTCGGCAAGGAGATTTCCGAAACCCGTAAGAGGTACGGAAGCACCTGCACCGGCAAAGTCAACAAGCGGTTTATATATTCCGACCGCTGAAAGAATCACTCCGGCAACAACAAAGCTTGTAAGTATTCGTGCGGGAGTAAGTTTTGTATAGTCAATCAGCAGTTGTCCGACGGCGCATATCGCACCGCCTACTAAAAAAGCCTTTATCAAGTCCCATAACATAAATTTTCAGTCCTTTCTGAGGTGTACAAGGTGTGCAATAGTCGGAATTGATTCCCCCTGCTGTAACGACATCGGAGACATCAAAGCTCCGGTTGCTGTAAACAGGATATTTTGAGCAGTACCGTTTTCAAGCATAGGCAGAAAGTATCCGCATAACACACTTGCACTGCATCCGCAGCCAGACCCTCCGCAATGTGTATCCTGTTTTTCGGAGTCAAAAATCATACAGCCGCAGTCACGGTGCTGTACCGAAATATCAATATTCTGTTTTTTCAGAAATTCAACCAACAGTTTACTGCCGACAATTCCCAAATCTCCGGTAATGATAAAATCATAGTCTTCCGGAGCTGTTCCCGTAGCCATAAGATAACGCTGAATAGTAGTTGCGGCGGCAGGAGCCATTGCACTGCCCATATTGTTTATATCACTTATGTCCATATCAGTGATTTTTCCGACACAACCGCCGACTACTTTTATAAGACCGTTAGTTTTAGAAAGCACTACCGCACCCGAAGCCGTACATGTCCATTGTGCAGTCGGGGTACGTTGTCCGCCGTATGACAGCGGAAATCTGAATTGTCTTTCTGCTGTCGAGAAATGCGAAGATGTAACTGCTATCGCACGGTCTGCGACACTGCTTTCAGTTAGAACCGAGGAAACAAGCAGTCCTTCAGCCATAGTCGAACACGCTCCGTACAGTCCGAGAAATGGTATTTCAAGTTCACGCAGACCGTAGGTCGAGCCGATACATTGGTTAATCAGGTCGCCTGAACATATAATATCAATATCTTCTTTAGTTATACCGGCTTTCTGTACAGCAAGGCTTACGGCTTCCAGCTGGAAACGGCTTTCAGCTTTTTCCCACGAGTCCTTGCCGAAATGACTGTCTTCAACTACCTTGTCAAAATACTGTCCCAAAGGTCCTTCGCCCTCTTTTGAACCCACAACCGCCGCAAAGCTTTCGATTTTCACGGTATCAGCAAGCCGGAAAATGCCTTGTGAAATATACTGCGCCATAATAAACACCTCCTGTTATGATAACAGTATTATTTCACAAGGTCTGAAAAATATTCACTGGAAAATTGCACTTATGACAGGTATTGCGGCACTGAATCCGAGAGCAATCAATAATTGATGTGAAGTAAGAGTTACGGTTTCAAAGACGGTCTGCAACGGTGGAAATACAACCGCCGCCGCCAACGCTCCGAATGATACAAGCACCGCAAGTACAAGCTTTATGTTGCTGAAAAGATTGATTTTAAAAATTGATTTTGTTTCGGACTTGCATTCAAAGACATGTATAAGCTGAGACATTACCAAAGTAATAAGTGCGGCAGTACGTCCGGCTTCAAGAGAGCCGCCCATACGCATAGTTACGGCAAATGAAGCAAGGGTTGACAGTCCGATAAAAACACCTCTGAAAATTATCTTTCCCATAAGACCGTCCGAAAAAAATCCCTCTGTTGACTTTCTGGGCGGTTTTGTCATAATGTCGCTTTCTGGCGGTTCAAGTCCGAGCGCAACGGCAGGCAGACCGTCGGTTACAAGATTTACAAGCAGTATCTGCACCGGTAAAAGCACTATCGGCATACCCATTAAAATCCCCAGAAACATTGTAAGGACTTCGCCTATGTTGCAGGACAATAAATATCTGACAAATTTCCGGATATTTGAGTAAACGCACCGTCCCTGCTCAACGGCATTGACCAGCGTTGCGAGGTTGTCGTCAAGCAGAATAACGTCTGCCGCCTGTTTTGTTACGTCCGTTCCGGTAACTCCCATTGCAACACCAACATCGGCTTCTTTTATAGCCGGAGCGTCATTAACACCGTCTCCGGTCATAGTGACTATTTCGCCACGCCGCTTGAAACTCCTTACAATTCTAAGTTTATGTATTGGCTCGACTCTTGCGAAAACCGTATATTTATGTATTTCACGGTCAAGTTCCTCATCGGACATTCTGTCAAGTTCAGCACCGGTCATGGCTTTTCCGCCTTTGAGAAGTCCTGCTTTTTTCGCAACCGCAACTGCTGTATTTATGTGGTCTCCGGTAATCATCACCGTTTTTACAGAAGCGTTTGCACATTTGCGGATAGCAACTTTGGCTTCTTCACGGGGCGGGTCAATCATTCCCGAAAGTCCTAAAAATATTAAATTGCCCCGTTGCGGTTCAAGACTATCCGAAACACAATAGGCAAGTGCCAGAACTCTTAAAGCCTTGTCGGACATTTCGATAACTTTTTCGGAAATTTCACGGCGTATTCTTGGTGTAAGGGTGTTTATACTGCCGTTTTCGTCCATATACTGGGAGCATCTGGAAAGTATAACTTCTTCCGCACCTTTGAAGTAGATTCTTTTTTCAGAACCAGTTGCACAATGTACTGCCATGAATCTTGTCTCGCTGTCAAAAGGGTATTCGTCAAGTTTCCGGAAACCCGTTTCAAGAGACGCTTTTGTAATACCTGCCTTTGCGGCGGCAATAAGCAGGGCTATTTCAGTAGGGTCGCCCGTAACCTGCCATTCACCTTTTCCGGTAAGGTTTCCACGGTTGCGGTTTTTAGGCTGTTTGATAGTACTTATAGTTGCAGTTGAACATATCACGCCGCACCGCAGGGCTTCTGTAAGGGATTTTTCGTTGTTCGGATTTACCGAAATGTTTTCTGTACCTTTTGTAAGTCCGCCGTTTATGCGGTAGCCCATTCCGCTGAAGTAATAACTTTCGCCAACGGTGCTTAATTCTGTAACGGTCATTTTGTTTTCTGTAATAGTTCCGGTTTTGTCGGAGCATATCACGGACGCACAGCCCAGAGTTTCTACACTGTGAAGCTTGTTTACAAGTGCTTTCTGTTTAAGCATACGGTTTACCGCAAGTGCAAGGGCGATTGTTACAGTAGCCGGAAGACCTTCCGGAATAGCGGCTATAGCGATTGTGATACCTGTCATAAGCATTTCAAAAACGTCTTCACCTCTGAGTACTCCGGCAAGAAATACTGCCACACATACCACAAGACATATTATTGCCACAACTTTTCCCAGTTCTGCGAGACGCTTCTGTAATGGCGTCATTTCTTTGTCAATATCGGTCAGCATTTCCGAAATCCTGCCCATTTGTGTACGTTTTCCGGTAGCAATAACCCTTGCCCGACAAACGCCCTTAGTTGCGGACGTTCCGCAATATACAATATTGTCTTTGTTGAGGGAGTTGTCGGTGTCGTTTGTAAGACCTGCTATTTTTGCGACAGCTTCCGATTCTCCGGTAAGCATTGCCTCGTCCGCAAAAAAGCCGAAAGATTTCAGTACAACGCAGTCTGCCGGAATCCTGTCACCGGATTCAATTTCTATAACGTCATCAACCACAAGTTTTGAAGCTTCTATTTCTTTGAGGTTTCCGTCACGATAACACTTTGCCGTTGGGGAAGTCATTGATTTCAAGGCTTCAAGCGTGTGTTCCGTTCTGTACTCCTGAATGAATCCAAGTATTGCATTCAACAGAACTATCATTATGATTGTTACAGCATCGGAGATTTCCCCCAGAAGTACAGAAATAACGGTTGCTCCGAGAAGTATCATTACCATTATGTCTTTGAACTGTCTGAAAAATATTCCGGCGGGATTAGCTTTCCTGCCACTTTCAAGGACGTTTTCGCCCTCCTCTTTAAGCCTTGCCGAAGCTTCTTTTTCCGTAAGCCCCATATTATCACCCTTTCAGATGTCTGATTTCGTCATTAAAGAATATGAGGATTTCCGGAAAATTATGCTGATATTTTACAGTATGCAGGATATAAGAGTACGGCGTTATTGGAAATCACATAATTTTCACATTTCTGTCACTGTATTGACTTATAAGCTGTGTATAATGTAAAAATCGTGAAAAAAGTATTAATTTATCAGAAAAAGGAGTAAATATGAAAATTTCCGGAATAATCAGAACAGCGGCACTTTCAGTTTGTCTGGTGTCTGCTGCGGTAGCATTTACAGGGTGCGGCACAAAGGAAGTTGACCTTAACAACTATATCAGCGTTGAGTATCAGGGATATGATACTGTCGGTACGGCTGCGTGGACTTTTGACTGCGAAAAGCTTGTAAAGGAAAATCCCGAAGCTTTCGGCATCAAGGGCGACCCGACAAAAAGTGAACTTGCTGAAATAATGGAGGACGTTAATGACATTGTTGACGGAAAACTTGATAAAGATTCAGATTTGTCAAACGGCGACAGTATTTCTTATGTCTGGGACGTTGATGCGGACGAAGATTTCAGCGACAAATACAAGGTTAAGTTTGTTTATGAAGATAAGAGCTTCACAGTTGACTCACTTGACGAATTGGAGGAATTTGACCCGTTTGAAAATCTTAATGTATCATTCAGCGGAATTTCCCCGAACGGCTCGGCAAGCGTAAAGGGCAGTATTGACGCTGTACCAAGTATATACTTTGAAGCGGATAAAACGTCCGGTCTTAAAAACGGCGATGTCGTAAAAGTTACCCTTGACAGCTATGAAGATGATATAGAAAGTTATTGTATAAAGTACGGAAAAAAACCGTCAGCTCTTGAAAAAGAATTTACAGTAGAGGGATTGTCCGCCTATGTTTCGGCAATAGATGAGATTCCGGAAGATATGCAGGAAAAAATGAAAAATCAGGCTATGGACAGCTTTACAGCAAGTGCCGCAAAGTGGGCAGACGGAAACAGTCTTGACAGTGCGGAATTTCTCGGATATTATTTCCTCACGCCGAAAGAGGGATTCTATGCGTCGTCAAACAATGAAATCTATTGTGTATATAAAATAACTGCTAATATAACTGGCGTTACCGAAGAAAACACGGACGAAGAACAGACAGCGCAGGAAGTCTACTATACATATTACCGTTATTCTGATGTGATGATTCTGGAAGACGGTACATGTTCGGTTGACCTCAGCAACGGACGTACAACAAATAATACTGTTGAGAGCCAATATGGTTCAGTAAATTTCTGGTTTTCCAATTATTACTTCTACGGATACAAGGATTTGGACAGTATGTTTAATGAATGTGTTACAAAGAAAATCGCCGATTGCAATTATGAATCAACAGTACAGTAAATATGAAAAGTCCCTTATGGTCAAGGGACTTTTTTCATGTTATTCCAAGCCCGAAGCTTATTGACAGTGCTGTATTTACCTTATTCATTGCACCCAAATCAAGCTCGCCCATTTTGTCCTTTAGACGTTTTTTGTCAATAGTGCGTATCTGCTCCAGAAGAACTATACTGTCCTTTGAAAGACCGCACTTGTCTGCCTGAACCTCGATATGTGTCGGCAGATGCGTTTTGTCACGCTGACTTGTGATTGCAGCGGCGATAACTGTCGGACTGTGTTTGTTGCCAACATCGTTCTGAACTATAAGTACTGGTCTTATGCCTCCCTGTTCAGAGCCTACCACCGGACTGAGGTCTGCATAATAAATTTCTCCCCTTTTCACTGACATAATGTTTCACTCCTGTATTAGATTTTCAGCATAAGCTGATATTATTATTAACGGTATGGTTTGGATTATACGGTTATTTTCATTATATGTAAGCAGGAAAGAAATGGTTTTTGGAATTTTATTTGCCGTGGACTTTTCCGGTTATGAATATCAGCAGCAGCGTTACAGCCGTTCCGGCTGCATAGCACAGGAGGTCAACCGGTGAAAAACTCGTTCCGATAAGCACACGGAAAAATTTTATATCACCCAGTCCCAGAATGTCAACTATGTGGATATATTGCAGAAACTCCACTATAAATGCAAAAATCATAACTCCTAAAGCAGTAAGATAACTGTTGATTTTCGGAAGAAAGATTTTCACGAAACAGTACACAACCCATACTACAATAACATCACCGATATAAGGTCTTATGAAATTGTCGTGTACAAATAATGCTATAAGTATTTCGACAGCAAGCAGCAGCAGAAATCCGGTTATATATCTTTTTTTCATAGCAGTTTCACCAAATCGGGAAAAATTTCAATACTGCGTGCAAGAATGCCGTTCATAAGTGCAAGAGCTGTTCCGTAATTTGTAAACGGCACATTCTGGTCAAGTGCGGACTTCATTCTATAAGTAACTTCACGTTCGTTAAGCATACAGCCACCGCAGTGAATAACAAGTCTGTATGGTGTGAGGTCTTCCGGAAACTCTTTTCCGGAAGTAAGCTTTATATTGATATTTTTTCCGGTGAATTTTTTCAGCAGTGCCGGAAGCTTCACACTTCCTATGTCACCGCACTGTCTGTGATGGGTACAGCCTTCAGAAATTAAAATTTTATCGCCGTCATTCAGTTCACGGACAGCGGATGCACCTTTTACGGCGGTTTCAAGGAAACCTTTATAACGTGCCATGAGTATTGAAAACGACGTAAGCGGAATATTTTCCGGTACAATTCTGCTGACGTACCCGAACGCCTGACTGTCTGTTATTACCATTCGGGGAGACGGGATTTTCCGGAGAGTTTCGGCAAGCTGAAACTCTTTCGTTACAACTGCTATGGAATTGTTGTCAAGAATATCACGGATAGTCTGTTGTTGCGGAAGTATAAGGCGACCTTTGGGTGCGGCGGCATCTATGGGAGTTACAAGAATGATTATATCATTCTCATTAATCAGGTCTCCGACTATTTGCTTTTCGGTATTCTTAACCATAAGTGAAGCGATTTTTTCTTTAAGTTCGTGGATATTCGTGTTATTTAACGAACTGACGGAAATTTCATTCTGACCGCACGGAATATTTTTCAGGTCTGATTTGTTATAGGCTATGATATACGGAATATTTTTCTGTTGAAAAAGTTCAATAAGTTCGTTGTCCGTACCGGATAATCCGGTTTCACTGTCAACAACCAGTACGGCTATATCGGTACGGTTTAGAATCTGTTTTGTTTTCCGGACACGCATTTCACCTAACTGTCCGCTGTCGTCATAACCTGCCGTGTCCGTAATCACAACTGCACCTAACGGCAGTAACTCCATAGCTTTTGAAACGGGGTCTGTAGTAGTGCCTTTCACATCTGAAACCACTGACATTTCCTGATTGGTCACGGCGTTTACAAGACTTGATTTTCCGGCATTTCTTTTTCCGAAAAATCCTATATGGATTCTTTCGCCGGACGGTGTGTCGTTAAGGCTCATAAAATTCCTCCTTTTAAAAATCCGGACAGTCCTGAGACCGTCCGGAGAATGTTTATATACGTGCAACGCCTGTATCACGGGCTGCCTGTGCAACTGCCTGTGCAACTGCCTGTGCAACGGACTTGTCCAGAACACTTGGAATAATATAATCCGGAGCGAGTTTGTCGTCAGTGACGAATGATGCGATAGCTTTGGCGGCGGCAATTTTCATTGCGTCATTTATGTCGCTTGCACGGACATCCAATGCACCTCTGAAAATTCCGGGGAATGCAAGCACGTTGTTAATCTGGTTAGGATAATCGCTTCTGCCTGTACCAACGACTGCCGCACCTGCGGCGAGAGCGTCTTCCGGCATAATTTCGGGAGTGGGATTAGCCATCGGGAAAATTATCGGGTCTTTAGCCATACTCTTTACCATTTCGGGAGTTACGCAATTCGGAGCTGATACGCCTATGAAAACGTCCGCACCCTTGATAACTTCGGCAAGAGTACCTTTACGCATTTGTTTATTTGTGATTTCAGCCATTTCTTCCTTGACGGGGTTCATATCTTCGGTACGTCCCTTGTAAATAGCCCCCTTGCGGTCACAAAGCACAACATCTTTCAGCCCCATTGAAATCAGGAGTTTTATTATTGCAATACCTGCCGCACCTGCTCCGCTTGTAACAACACGGATTTCGTCAATGTGTTTTCCGGTAAGCTTAAGAGCGTTGAGCATTGCGGCAAGCGTTACTACTGCCGTACCGTGCTGGTCGTCGTGGAAAATCGGAATATCACAGCACTGCTTTAATTTTCTTTCGATTTCAAAACAGCGTGGTGCGGAAATATCTTCAAGGTTGACGCCGCCGAAAGAGCCAGCAAGAAGTCTGACAGTATTGACAATATCATCAACTTCCTTTGAGCGTACACAAAGCGGTATAGCATCAACGTCCCCGAAAGCCTTGAATAAAGCGCATTTACCTTCCATAACCGGCATACCGGCTTCCG
>CAMWRL010000035.1 GCA_947176685.1 uncultured Ruminococcus sp.
TGATGCTGAGTATCTTTTCGGAACGCATACTATTTTCGTGAGTTTCACCGGAAATTTCCGTTTCTACATCTTCGTCAGCGTCGTCTTCCGGAAAGTCCGCATCCATATCAATGTCAATATCATCTTCCGGAAAATCCATATAGTCATCTTCTCCGGAATCGTCCGCCCAGTAATCGTCTTCAGACAAGTTTTCGGTTTCTGATTTTTTCTTTTTCTTCCTGCGTTTCAGAAAACCTTTCCCGTCAGAATCAAGAAGTTTCAGAAACGAATAATTTACTTTGTATGTGAATTTCCCGTCTATAAAACTAACCTCTGCCGCTGCCGGAAGACACAATGCAAGTATCAGCACCAATCCGGATATGCCAAGAACGGCAAGAAGTATATATAACAGAACTTTCAGTATTATCAAACCTGCCGTCCCTCCTGATTATTTTTCATTTATTTCTGTTTGTCCCAGCACCGGCAAATCCGAAAGCGAACTGAGTCCGAAACTCCGCAGAAACACGGCGGTTGTTCGGTAAATGACGGGTTTTCCGATAACATCAAGCCGTCCTGCTTCTTCGACAAGCCCTTTTTCCACCAGATTGTTTATAACTGACGAACTGTCTATGCCACGTATATTTTCAACAAAGCTCTTTGAAACAGGCTGGTTATATGCGATTATGGTAAGTGCTTCCATAGCGGCATTTGAAAGAGGTGTATTGCGTCTTGTTTCAAGAGCCTTGCGGATTGCCGGCGCAAACTCCTCCCGTGTACACATCTGGTAACTGTTTTCAAGTTTTTTGATACAAAGACCGCTTCCGGTATCGCTGTAACGCTCGTTGAGGGTCTTTACCATAGATGACAGTGTTCCTGTATCAACGCCGCTTGCTTCGGATAAACGGTATATTTCAATAGGTTCACCGCTTGCGAAAAGTATCGCTTCCAACGCACCTAATTTTTCCGTGATTTCCAAACCTTTTCACCGTCCTTTTCCTTTATGAAAACCCTTGTATTGTCGTCACTTATCATAATCCTGCCCGAACGTGTGAGTTCAAGGACAGCAAGAAAAGTTGCAACCCGTGCCGACCTGTCCGTAACTCCGTCATAAAGCCTGTCCATACGGACTTCTCCGGTGGAGTAGAGTTCACGCAGAACGTGTACAACCTTGCTCATAACAGAAACTACACGTCTTTTCACAACGGAATTTATTTTGTTTTCAATTTTGTTTTCCTGAACTTCCGGCTTGATTTTTCGTCCGGATAAGGCTTTGTATACTTCCGAAAGGCGTTCCGGAGAGTGTACGAGCCTGTAGGTCATATCAGCCTTTATCTTCATCGGACTTCTTACGAAAATATCCCCTGTATACTTTGCGGCAAGTCCTGCGGCTGCGGCTTTGCACAAAGAATATTCAATCAACGTCCCCTCAAGTTCCTTTTTCATTTCCTCTGCGGCTTCGGGCTGCGGCAGCAGTGAAGTCGTTTTTATATATATCAGACGTGCAGCCATTTCAAGAAATTCCCCTGCAAGTTCAAGGTTCTGTTCGTGACATTCGTCCATAAAAATCATATACTGTTTCAGAAGTTCCGAGATTTCAATATTGAAAATATCGAGTTTATGTTTATTTATGAGAGTAAGCAGAACGTCCAGAGGTCCTTCAAAGCCGTCAAGCCGGAATGATATTTTTTCCATTCAGACAAATCCCCATTTGTGCATAGGTATCTTCACGACAAGTCCGAGCATCTTGTTACTTACAAAATCACACGCTATACTCAGTATATTGAACTGTTCCGGCATAAAATTCAGCATAATTATAAGTGCGAAAAATCCGAGCTGCATCTGCTGCTGATGTTCATAAAACCAGCGGTCAGCCTTTGAGCCGAGAAAAAACCTCAGAATATTGAAACCGTCAAGAGGCGGTACGGGAATAAGGTTGAATATTGCAAGACCTATATTTACGCTGAACAGAAATTCCAGAAGCATCAGCACACTTGACATACCCGTTGTTTCGTCAAAAAATTTTGCAGTCATTCCGGACTCCGTGCAGAGCAGACAAGCCCACACAAATATCGAAACAAACGCCGCTATGAGGTTTGACAAAGGTCCTGCCAACGCTGTAAGCGCATATCCTGCCCGTGGATTTTTCATACGGTTGGGATTTACCTGTACGGGTTTAGCCCAGCCGAATCCGGCAGTTACCATCAGTATTGCCCCCATAAGTTCAAGGTGCGCAAACGGATTAAGCGTTATTCTGCCCTGACGTTCGGCGGTATCGTCGCCTAACCATTTGGCAACAAGTGCATGTGCGGCTTCGTGGACGGGCATTACAAGAAACAGCGTCATAAGCCTTGAAAACATTTTTATCATTGAATAGGTGTTCATAGTTTTCCTTTCCTAATTGAAAATTTCAGCATAACGGAATATTTTTCCGGAAGCTGATTACTATTTATTATACTACATTATCATTATTTTTTCAAGTAATCTGAGCAAATTTAATGAAATAAAAAATTTTTTTCATTTTTTTTCAAAAAACCCTTGATTTTTTCAGAAAGATATGTTACAATAGTTGTGTTGACTTTTCATAACAGATAAGGAGGTGCAATCCTAATGGCAAAATGTGATATCTGCGGTAAGGGCGTAACCTTTGGTATTAAGGTTTCACACTCACATCGCCGTACAAACAGAACATGGAAGCCTAATGTAAAGCGTGTTAAGGCTATCGTCAAGGGTACTCCTTGTCATGTTTACGCTTGCACAAGATGCTTACGTTCCGGTAAGGTAGAAAGAGCTTGATTTACATTAAGAAAATACAGGGTATTCTTCGGAATATCCTGTTTTTTTATTCATAATTAAGAATTATAAATTATGAATTAACATTAAGATATTTTTAAGGAAAATTAATGAGAATGCAGCTTGATTATTGACAGATTATGTGATATAATATAAAAAAAATGACATCTGTAATTCCGACAGTGACATATGACACTTTACACATTAATCAGGAATACGCTATAATGTTAAGTGAGGTGAATTTTTATGACAAGATGCGAATACTGCGGAGCGTCCGTCACGGGCAGCGTTTGCGAATACTGCGAAATGCCAGTAAAAAATATACCTGCTCCGCCTAAAATAATATACAAGCCCCGAAATACTATAATAAAGAATAAAGGAAAATTCCGGCGTACAATACTGGCTTGTGTATTGACTGTTGTTGCCGCCAATATTATCGGTATGGCAGTTATGGTAAACTCCGGTCACCATAACTATAGCTATATACCGGTTGAACGGGTCGGAGATCACAATAACGAATACGCCATAGAATACAATTATGACGGTTACAATATTGAAGAAGCCATACCCGTCTATGACGAAGAACGACCGGTATACGACCAGAACGAAGCTTTCAGGGAAAACGGCGTATTCCCGTCCGGAACGTACCAGATAGGCGTTGATATGCCGGAGGGACTATATATATTTATTCCCGAATTTTCAGATAATCACGGCGTACAGGGAGTCTATTCAGACCCAGAATGTCAGAATCAGATTTCGTCGGCATACGTGCATTTTGACGGTACGAGAATCGCTGAGATTTCCGGAAACGGCTATGTTGAATTTTCGTGGGCGACCGCCTATAACCTCGATATGCACCCAGAAATTATGAATGACCCTTACGAAAGTGACGGAATGTTTATAGTCGGCAGGGACATTGAAGCCGGCACATATATACTTGAAGAAACGGGCGATATGTCCGAATATGCCGAATGGTATATATATTCAGGTATAAATTCAGTCGGGACAGTTCTCAAGGAATCCGGACAGCTTTACAGCTACGGTGACTATATGGAAAATATAACAAATGAAATAACCCTTAATGATGGAGAGTTTCTCGAACTCCACAACTGTCATATTGTCAGGTGATTTCCTCGACCGCTATCGCCTGCATACCCATTTCCCCGTAACGTCTTTCGACAAGACGTTTCATATACGGAGTGTCTTTGCCTATCAGAGGGTCATTGAAATAATAATTCTCCTCATCATATCCGGTCAGCACCAAACAATGCTCGTTGGACTTCCAGAAATAACGCTTTCCAGTATTCTCAACAATCCAGCTGTTGCCCAGTTTCTGAAAAGTCGGTTTCATATTTATGCTTGCCCACACAAGTACCGGAATTTTTCTATTTATATATTTTTCACATATTTCCTCAAGCTCCATACCTTTGAGGTCTGTTATTTCATATCCAGTATCAAGCTTGTGTTCCTGCGGTGTCAGGTATCTTTTCAGCGCAAGCTTTATCGCACCGCTGTGACAGCCATAACCAGTATTACGAGCCGGATTCCCCACAAAAACCTTATTGGGGTCGCCGCCGTATTTTTCTTTATCTTTCCCCTTGCCCTTTTCTGTAACGTCAACGGCATCCAGATAGCCTTTGCTTATAAGCTCCCCTGCATTTACATCAAACCCGTAAAATGCCAGCAGCATTGATGTGCTTACAAGTTCGCATCCCGTCGGGTAGTCTTTCTGGGAATAGTACGGAACATCAACAAACATTTTCTTCTTCAGGTTACGGGAAACTTTCTTGACCGGACTGGTCGTTGTCTGGGTTTCGACTTCCGTTACAGTTTCCGTAACTGTTTCTGTAACGGTCGTTTTCGGCTGCATTCCGCCTAAAGGATTTACCGGAATATCAGCCTTTTTTCCGCAAGCCGTCAGCGTCAGCAGTACAAAACATAACAATATTTTTTTCATTATTCACCTCGCACAAAAAAGGGCAGTTTTATCTGGAAACTGCCCTTTTTTTAAATCAGTCGTTGTCTTGTGTTTCGGTGGTTTCGGATATTGTGATGTTGGTAACTGCCTTTATTTCTGAAATATTTCCTTCAGAGTCTTCGACAGATGTGATAACTGCAACCTCAATATCCCTGAAGCTGTTGATTACTTCGGGAAGATTCAGCATAGTACGGTGAAGAATTTCCGTCTGGTTGCCCATATATACACGACCTGCCGGAGTTTCCGGATTCTCTTCAAGAAGTCGGAAAAGCATACTCAGTACATCAATTGTATTTTTGGGGGATTTGAGTTCCCCGTCAGTTTCAAACGCAAGGTTATACACACCATATTCCGCAACGTGCAGTATTTCCGCAAAAGCCTGATTTTCAAATTTGATTTCTGCTTTGTTTTTCATAATAAATCCTCCTTTTATGAAAGTGCTGATTTAAGCTGTTCTGTCCTGTTGGTCTTTTCCCACGCAACACCGAGTTCCTCACGACCCATATGACCATATGCCGCAAGTTTTCTGTACTGCGGCTTTCTGAGGTCGAGCATTTCAATAATAGCCGCCGGTCTCAAATCGAAAACCTTTCCGACAGCTTCCGAAAGCTTGTCCTCTGAAACCTTTCCCGTACCAAAAGTATCAACCAGTATTGAAACAGGTTTAGCCACGCCGATAGCGTAGGAAAGCTGTACTTCACACTTGTCGGCAAGTCCTGCCGCCACGATATTTTTAGCGATATATCTTGCCGCATACGCCGCACTTCTGTCAACTTTGGTCGGGTCTTTTCCGCTGAAAGCTCCGCCGCCGTGTCTGGAGTAACCGCCGTATGTATCAACTATAATTTTTCTTCCGGTAAGTCCGCTGTCACCCTGTGGACCGCCTGTAACAAAACGTCCTGTCGGGTTAATGAAAATCTTTGTATTGTCGTCAATTAGAGTTTCCGGAATAACGTCCCTGATAACATACTCCTCAATATCCTTGCGCAGCTGACTTAAAGTAATGTCCGCTGAGTGCTGGGACGATACTACAACAGCATCTATTCTTGACGGTCTGCCGTCGTTGTACTCTACTGTAACCTGCGTTTTGCCGTCTGGTCTCAAGTAACGGAGTGTACCGTCCTTGCGTACTTCGGTAAGTCTCATTGAGAGCTTATGCGCAAGCGAAATCGGCAGCGGCATAAGTTCGGGAGTTTCGTTGCAGGCATAGCCGAACATTATACCCTGGTCGCCCGCACCGTTGGAAAGACCGTCATTTTCGTCATTGTTTTCCCTGTACTCAAAGGCTTCGTCAACGCCCATAGCAATGTCTGCTGACTGTTCGTCAATGCTTGTCAGCACGGAGCAAGTATGTGCGTCAAATCCGTATTTTGCACGGTCGTAACCTATATCTGAAACTACCTGACGGGCAATTTTAGGAATATCGACCCTTGCGTTTGTGGAAATTTCGCCCATACAAAGAATCATTCCCGTAGTAACAGCGGTTTCGCAAGCTACACGACCATACTTGTCCTGTTCAAGAATAGCGTCAAGAACAGCGTCCGAAATCTGGTCACAAATCTTGTCGGGGTGACCCTCTGTAACTGATTCGGAAGTGAAAAAAACTTTACTCATAGAATACCTCCTGATAAAAAAACGCTCCGGCGTATTACCGGAACGTCCTGATTTCTCAAAAAATCCTCATCTGCCGGATAAACCGCAGGAATTAGCACCTTTTCCGCCTAAGCGGAAGGTTGCCGGACATCATCAGCCCTGTTGCCTCCGTCACTCTTGATAAGGTTATATCAATACTATAACATATATTTCCGGAAATGTCAAGAGGTTTTCCCGAAAAAAATCATATATTATTTCTTTGGTAATTTTCGAGAGCGTCAAATATTTTATGAAACACCACCTGATTCGGATAGCGTTTATAGTCCGCAAACACCCATATACCGCTTTTATAGAAATGTTCAAGAATGGCGGCGGCAGTACCGGCACTTCTGCTCTGACCGTACTCACACTGACAGATTATATCCATATTATTGTTGTAGGCATTATATATAAACTCCGCCATTTTGTCGGTTTCGGGGAAATATGTATCATATGTATAGCCTTTTGATTTCAGACACTCAAGGTCGAGGTCGTCAAGTTCGCTGTAAAAGACGTTTTCGCATACTCCGTCATAATCAACGTGGGTATAGTCCTTATCGATTCTTTTTATTTTAGGGTCATAGTAGCTTATAACGGCGGTATTTTCCGGAAACTCTCCGGAATTTATGATTTCTTCAATTTCCTCCCGTGAATAGATTGAAACTTTCATAAATGCACCTCACTTGTAAAAAGCAAACGGACTTCCGGTTAAGGAAGTCCATCTACCATGATATAGGGATTATTGGGGATTTTGCAATTCAGCGATGGGGTAAACGCTGAACTGCCTATGAAAAAACAGCTTTCAGGATTTCTCCCTTAAGCGATTTTTATTATACAGTACATATGTGTAAATTGTGTGATTAAATGATAAAAATTTGGTTACAAATAATTTGATTCCGGTCGTAAATGTTTACATTTTGGTTACATCATTTATCCTGAACCAGAAAACCGAGCCTTTACCGAGAGTACTCCGCACTCCGTAGTCGTAACCGTGAAGTTTCAGTACAGCTTTCACTATAGAAAGTCCCAGACCCGTACCGACAACTTCCCTCTTGTGGTTTTCCGAACGGTAGTATTTGTCAAAAATAAGTTTTATCTTGTCTTCCTCAATGCCGTCCCCCGTATCTTCGACTTCAATCAGTACACCGTCAGGCTTGTTAATCTGCCGGACATAAACCTGTTTGTCCTCACCCGTGTAATTAATTGCATTATTGATTAGGTTGTAGATTACCTGCTCGATTTTCACAACATCGCAGTATACCATTTTTTCAGTATCGGAGGCAAAGTGTATATGATAACCCATTTTTTCAGAAATACCCTTGAAACGTCCTATAATCTCAGTCAGTTTGGAGCTTATCTCAAACTCTGACGGATTGAGTTTCTGCTTGCCGCTTTCAAGTTTAGAGAGGTCAAGAATATCGTTTACCATTGCCGAAAGCCTGTCGGTTTCGTTTATGATTATTTCAAGATGCTCGTTGCGCTTGACGGGGTTGTCACCCGAAAGGTCACGAATCATTTCAGCATAAGCTTTCAGCATAGTAAGGGGTGTCCGCAGGTCGTGGGAAACGTTGGCTATCAAGTCCCTTTGCATCGTGTCAACCTTTGAAAGTTCCTTTTCGGCATACATAAGAGTGTCCGCAAGCTTCTGCGCTTCAAGATACCCCGTACCGTCAAATTTCGTATTGAGGTCGCCTTTGGCAAGGTTTTCAGCAGATTTCGTAATCCTGTCTATCGGGTTTGAAATCCTGTTTGCAAGGAACACGGATATTCCAGCCGCAATCAATATAAGTATAACCGTTATAATTATAAGCTGACGTTTGATTATTGATACAGTCGAGCTTACCGGAGCAAGTTCGGAGTTTATCAGAAGATAGCCTTCCGGATAGCGCACACTTCCAAGAACGCATATATATACAAGCATATCGTTCTGACCTCTGGGGTTGGACACTTTGTATAAAGCTTCCGGCAGTTCGGTACGCCTTATTTCGTTCAGGAATTTATAAGTACTGTTTTCCCTGCCGTGTACAAGGCAGTCGCCCAGTACGTCCTTTGAATATATGGAACGTCCGTACTTGTCAAGGATTTCAACGCATACGTCATTACCGATAGCCGTTTCTGTGTACTTGTTGATAAACTCCGTCTTGTTGCCCGATTTGTAGTCGGTATTGTAGGAACTTACTATTTCGGCGGCGTTTTCGGTAACGGAACGTGTTTTCATTTTCTCGTAGAACGATTCAAGAAAAAATATCTGAAATATCCACATAAGCACAAACACAAGTATTATAAACATCACAAAATGTATCCATACTTTCAGACGCAGGGGCATACGGTTGTTGACGTTTTTTATTTTATTTAAGATATTCAAATTTATATCCCAATCCCCTGAGAGTTACAATATAACTGCGGTAGTCTCCCAGACTGTTGCGGAGCATTTTTATATGAGTATCAACCGTCCTGTCATCTCCGAAAAAGTCATATCCCCATACTTCTTCAAGAAGCCTGTCCCTTGACAATGCAATATTCTTGTTTTTGACAAGATAAAACAGCAGGTCATATTCCTTGGGAGTCATTGCGGCTTTCTTGCCGTTGACGTAAACTTCCCGTCCGGAAATATCGACTTCCAGTCCGTCAAAAACATACTTGTCCTGATATACGGGAGTTTCCTGTACGGTATTTCTTTTCAGTACAACCTTAACCCTTGCCATAAGCTCTTTAGGCGAAAAGGGCTTTACAACATAGTCGTCAACACCGATTTCAAAACCGAAAAGCTTGTCATATTCCTCGCTTCTTGCGGACAGCATAATGACGGGAATATTTTTTGTCTTGTGGATTTCCTTACAGGCAGAATAACCGTCCAGACGGGGCATCATAACGTCCATAATTATAAGGTCATAATTATGTTCGTGACAGAGACTGACGGCTTCCATACCGTTTTCAGCTTCGGACACTTCGTGACCCTCGAACTCCGCATATTCACGGACAACCTTTCTTATATTGATTTCGTCGTCCACTACCAGAATACGTGCCATAAATACAAAACACCTCTTTATTTATTTTATACCGGAAAAAAATCTTTATTTTCCGGCTGTTTTATTATACCATAATATCACGCAAAAGTGTACATTCTGTGATAATCTTCTGTAATTTTACAGCAAATTTATTTATTTTGTCATCAATTCCAAATTTGCGATTGACATTTTCAGTAAATTTTGCTATAATATATTTGGTTCGGTATCATCAGAAACGGAGGCGATAATATATGAACCTTAACAACTCTCTATCTGCAACTATAATAATAGCTTTTGCTACCGGTCTTGTCATTGCGTATACAAGGCTTCATCCGGATATGGCAATGGCAACGCTCATTACTTATGTGACTACTATGGTATGTCTTTCACTTATTCTTGCAATTACGGCGTGGCTTTATAGGAAACACAAATCATCAGTTGACGCAGGAGATATTGCAGGCATCTCAGAAAACCTCAACACTGAAATGATTATGTGGACTGACGATTTTTCAGCCGTCTACATGAACAGGCATATGAGAGAACTGCTCGGAATAGAAGGTCTGAACTTTGACTACAAAGCCGAACTGATGAGAGCTTTCGGCATTGACAGCCTCAGCCTTTCCACTATACAGGAAATAATACAAAGCAATTCCCATGAAGCACGGTTCGTCAGCAATGACGGCTCTACAATTACGATAGCCTGGAGTACGTCACTTGTCAAGCAAAAGAAAAAAACTGCTCTGTACCTCAGTACCGGACTTAACCTGACCGAAATAAAGAAAATGCGCCTTGACCTTGCAAGCACCAACGACTTGTTCAATTATTCAATGAGCCTTGCGGAAATCGGCATAATTATGTCCAACGATATGACAAATTTCATTGTTTCACCTGAAACAGTCCGTATGCTCGGTCTCAAAAGCAGCAACATAACTCTCAAGAATCTTCGTGTAGCAATTCACCCTAACGACCGTCTGATGTTTGACAGTGCGATGAAGTCCGCCAACACCGATAACGGAAACGAAGTACACAGCATTGAAATGCGTATAAGTTCCGCTGACGGCTTCTATCATTGGTATTCGTACCGGTACAAAGGTATGAATCATTCGGATTCACTGCCTATGTTCGGCGGTGCGCTCATTGACAGCACTCAGGAACACGAAAAGGATTTAATCATTGAACGCCTTGCATATATTGATGATGTTACCGAAATCGCCAACCGCAACAAACTTATGGACGTAGGTCAGGAAACTTTTGAACAGTGCAGGCTTCTGAACTTTTCCTATTGGATTATCGTACTTGATATAGACCGTTTCCATATTATAAACGACAGTTCAGGCTACCAGAACGGCAACTATATTTTAAAACATTTCGCCAACATTATGTATAAGTTCGTGACGCCGGGCGGACTTGCTGCAAGAATCAGCGGCGATAACTTCGCCCTTATGCTCAGGGACTACGGCGATGATGACTTGCCGCTGCGTACCGCAAAGGCTATTCAGGACGAGTTCGCAAAATCAGCCGCCGGAGACTTCGCCTCCATAAATCTGAGTTGTTCGGCTGGTTACGCAAAAATGCCCGAAGACTGCGGCAGTTTCCTTGAAGCGTTTGAACATGCAGAATTTGCACTCAAATCGGGCGGCACTGACAACAATACTGTTCACGGCTATGAAGCCCGTATGCACGATTCAATAATAGGAAGAAACGAACTTGAAAGAGAACTGGCACTCGCTATCGACAACAACGAATTACAATTATTCTATCAGCCGAAAATAGACCTTTCCACGGGTAAAATAATGGGCGTTGAAGCCCTCATACGCTGGATTAAACCGGACGGCACTATTGTACGTCCTGACGCTTTCGTGCCTGTTGCGGAAAGTTCGCACCTTATCGGAAAAATAAGCGAATTTGTACTTAACGAGGGCTGTCGGCAGAATAAGTTATGGCAGAAAATGGGTTATCCGGAAATCGTAATGTCAATAAATTTCACTTCAACGGACTTCTACCAGAACGACCTGAAAGACCAGGTGTTTGAAGCACTTGTCAAAACCGGTCTTGACGCAAAATGGCTTGAAGTAGAACTGACAGAAACTCTTGCGTTAAGTGATATTGACTATGCGGTTTCGCAGATGAACAAGCTCCGTGAACTGGGCGTTAAGCTCGCTATGGACGACTTCGGCACGGGATATTCTTCACTCAGCTATCTGCAAATACTGCCCATAACGCTCCTAAAGCTTGACCGTTCATTCATAATAGACATTGAACACGATAATATTGCTTATGAAATAGTTTCTTCAGTAATAAGGATTGCAAAATCAAAGCAAATCGAAACTATTGCAGAAGGCATTGAAAATCCTAATCAGGAAGATATTCTCAGAAAAGCCGGATGTGATTTCGGACAAGGCTACCTTTACGGCAAACCTATGCCCGCCGAAAAACTTCAGGATTTCATTGAGGAGAATATGAAACAGCATCAGGATAAATAAATTTTTTAAAACGGAGGTCATCCAAATGAAAAGAAGAATAGGCATTCTCACAAGCGGCGGCGACTGTCCCGGTCTCAACGCCACAATCAGAGGCGTTGCAAAAGCCTGCTATGAAAGATTCGGCGTTGACAACGTTGACATCGTAGGCATTTCCAACGGTTACTACGGTCTTATCAACAATCTCTGCAAAGATATGTCCCCCTCATCTTTTTCGGGCATACTCACGCAGGGCGGTACAATCTTCGGTACAAAGCGTCAGCCGTTCAAGATGATGCAGGTCATCGGTGAGGACAACGTTGACAAGGTAAAGAATATGACAGAAACCTACAAGAAACAAAAACTTGACTGTCTGCTTACCCTTGGCGGCAACGGTACTCATAAGACTTCAAAACTCCTTGCGGACGAGGGTCTTAATATTATCGGTCTCCCGAAAACTATCGACAACGACATCTACGGTACAGACGTTACTTTTGGTTTCCATACCGCCGTTGACATTGCAACGGATGTAATTGACCGTCTCCACACAACCGCCGCAAGCCATTCCCGTATACTTGTATGCGAAATTATGGGCAACAAAGCCGGCTGGCTTACTCTCAACGCCGGAATCGCAGGCGGTGCGGACGTTATAATCATTCCGGAAATCCCTTATGATATTGACAAGGGCTTCGACTCAGTAATGGCAAGAAGTGATTCAGGAAAAGCATTTTCGATACTCGCTGTTGCCGAAGGTGCTTTTGATATTGCAGAAGCCAAGATGAAAAAGAAAGAACGTGCAAAGAAACGTCAGGAAGCCGGAATAATTACAGCTACTTCCCGAATAGCTGCGCAGATTCAGTCAAACACAGGTATTGAAGCCCGTGTATGCGTTCCGGGACATATGCTTCGTGGCGGTGCGCCCAGCGCATATGACAGAGTACTGTCAACGCAGTTCGGAGTACACGCCGCATACCTCATCGCTCAGGAAAAATACGGCAGAACCGTTGCAAAAATCGGCAACAAAATTACTTCCAACAAACTCAGCGACATCGCAGGAAAAACAAAATTCGTTGATACGGACAACCACCTTGTAATTGCCGCCCGTGATATCGGCGTGTCATTCGGCGACTGATTCTATACCAGTATAATAAATGCTGTCCCTGACAAGACAGCATTTATATTTTGCGAAAGAATATGTTATATTATTTTCCACAATATAGTGTGCTTTTTTGTCTCATATATAG
>CAMWRL010000036.1 GCA_947176685.1 uncultured Ruminococcus sp.
ATTGTACTGCCCATAGCTGTGGCGGTAATAATTGCAATTATGCTGTACGAACTTCTCCGGGCCGTTAAAATGAATAAATGTATTCCGGTGCTGATTGCTTCGGAAGTATGCGGAATTTCTGTACCATTCATTTATGATAACTATTTTGTGGACAGTATTAAGTCTCCGGACTCCTCAATGATATATGCAAACGGTACACTGAATATCATATTATTTGCGATAACTCTGCTGTGTGCGTTTGTTATATTCGTGACGTGGCTTAAAAAACACAAGGAAATCAGATATGAACAGGTGTTTTTTGTACTTGCCGTAATGATACTTGTACCGCAGGCAATGTCAACTATGATACGCATTAACAATTTAAACTCCGAAAAGCCGGAAGGTCTTTTTCTGCTGATAATGGGGCTTTGCGGTGCGTGGATTGCAGATACCGGAGCATATTTTTCGGGCGTTGCACTTGGTAAGCACAAACTTTGTTCGGAAATCAGTCCTAAAAAAACTGTCGAGGGTTTTATCGGCGGTACTCTTACAACAGGCATTGTATACGCTGTGGCATTTACAATGTATTATGGCGGCGGAAATTTTGATTTGCAATATACATTGATAACATTTGTTTTAGGTGCGGTGTGTGCAGTTATCGGAACGGTAGGCGACTTGTCGGCGTCTATGGTAAAACGTCAGATAGGTTTCAAGGACTACGGCAGAATAATGCCCGGTCACGGCGGTCTTATGGACAGATTTGACAGTATATTATTTGTACTGCCGACGTTCTATGCTTTTATAACTTTACTATGAAAATGAAAGGAGACTAAACGTATTTTTGACGGATAGTCCCTTTTCGCTTTTCGCACATAAGGAGATATATGAATGGACAGATTAATATTGAATCATCTTCCGACTTGGGCGTTGATTATTACAGCAATTTATACGTTTCTTACAATATCATCTGTAAAAAAATACAAACAGGAACACAAAGAAATAAAAGAACTTGTCAACAGATGTGTTGAATGCAAAGCTACAGTCATAAATCCTGTTGTATTGACTAACACTTATGCAGAGAGCGGACTTCGGGAAGCATCTAAAATTCTTGCTGGATTTCAGAACGTTTCTAATCTTCCTTTTGAATACGCCTGTACGGAAGTATTTTTTTACGTGAACGGCGAAAAAATACAGACTATGATTCTCCGTCAGACATCTAATATGAAAATCCCAAAGTTCAATGATGAGATTAAAATTTACTATGACCCATATAATCCTAAACAGGCTTTCGCTAAGGATATGAAAGGTATTTTATTACATAAACCTCTAAGGGACTGCATAATTTACGGCAGTGTAGCAGTTGTATCTGCTTTATTGTTTATTTTTCTTATCTTATAATTACAAAAAAGTTTTCATATAATAAAGGAGATGACACAATGAATAAAACAGTTTCTATACTGGGGTCAACCGGCTCTATAGGTACGCAGTCTCTCGAAGTATGCGAAAAACACGGCTTTAATGTGACCGGACTTTCCGCCAACAGCAACGTTGACCTGCTCGAACAGCAGACAAGAAAATTTAATGCAGAATACGTCTGCATATACAATGAGGAAAAATACTCTGAATTAAAACAACGCCTTTCAGATACAAGCGTTAAAGTTCTTTCCGGAATGGACGGTCTCTGCGAAATAGCGTCATTACAGCAGAATGACATTGTATTAAATTCGGTTGTCGGAATGGTCGGACTTCTGCCCACTCTTACCGCTATAAACTCCGGAAAGGACGTTGCTCTTGCCAACAAGGAAACACTTGTTGCAGGCGGTGAAATAGTAATGTCGTCCGCAAAGACAAAGGGCGTGACTATTTATCCGGTTGACAGCGAACATTCAGCTATTTTCCAGTGCCTGCAAGGAAACAAGAGGGAGCATTTAAGTAAAATAATACTCACTGCTTCCGGAGGGCCTTTCTTTAAAAAATCCTATGAAGATTTGAAAAAAGTCACAAAAGCCGACGCATTAAAGCACCCTAACTGGAGTATGGGAAACAAGATTACTATAGATTCCGCAACCCTTATGAATAAGGGTCTGGAGTTTATTGAAGCAAAATGGCTTTTTGACCTCACGCCGGAACAGATTGAAATTGTAGTCCACAGACAAAGCGTAATGCATTCGGCTGTCGAGTACAACGACTATTCAGTTATTGCGCAGTTAGGCGTGCCGGATATGAAAATCCCTATACAGTACGCCTTGCTGTATCCGGACAGACTTGACTGTCCTACAAAAAGACTTTCGCTGACAGATTACGGCACTCTCACGTTTGAAAAACCTGATTATGAGACTTTTAAATGTCTGTCAGCCGCTATAAGTGCCATAAAAGCCGGCGGTGCATATCCGTGTCTGGTCAACTCCGCAAATGAAGAAGCTGTCAGAGCGTTCCTGAATGACGAGATAGAGTTTATAGAAATCGGTGAAATAGTATCTTCGGTTATGGAAAAATTCGCACCTGCTCAGATTAGTTGTTATGAAGATGTTGTCAGGGCTGATATTTCCGCAAGAGAGTACGTCCGCAGCATTACAGATAAATAAGCATTCTGAAAGGAGACTGATTTTACAAGATGGGAATAATCATTGCAGTAATAATCTTCGGACTTATAGTCACTGTACACGAGTTCGGACATTTTATCTGCGCAAAGTTAAGCAAAGTAAGAGTATTGGAGTTTTCAATCGGTATGGGACCGAAACTGATTCAGAAAAAATCCGGCGAAACTATGTATTCGCTCAGACTGCTGCCGGTAGGCGGTTACTGCGCTATGGAGGGCGAAGACGAGGATTCGGACGACCCGCACAGTTTCCGGAGCGCAAAGCTTTGGAAACGTATGATTATACTTGCTGCAGGTGCAGGAATGAATTTTGTTTTGGGATTCACAACCATAGTTGTTATGATGTCAATGCTGGACTCTCTGCCGACTACTCAGATATCGGGTTTCAGTGCGGTAGAACTTGAAGACGGTACTCTTGAAAGACAGTCCGGCAGTTACGATTCCGGACTCAGGCACGATGATATTTTTTACAAAATAGACAACTCACGGGTTTACAGTATGCTTGACCTGAAACTTATTCTTACGTCGTCGCCTGAAAACGTTCATGACGTAACAGTTATCCGTAACGGCGAAAAAATTAAAATAGATGATGTGAATTTCCGCAGTCCCGACGGCGGTACAATAGACTTCAGTCTGGTATACGAGGACAAAACTCCTGCTGCCATTGTAAAAGGTTCAGGAAAAATGTTTATGTCAATGGGTCATATAGTAGGACTGTCACTTAAACAGATTGTCAGGGGGCAGGCAAAAAAAGAAGACGTTTCAGGTCCTGTGGGAGTGGTTACGGCTATCAGCGAGACTACTCAAGAAAGCGAAAGCTTAGAAGATATAATATTCCAACTTGTATATATGACATCGCTGATTACTATAAATATTGGTATATTAAATCTTCTGCCAATACCCGGACTTGACGGTGGACGGCTTATGTTCTGTTTAATAGAACTTGTAAGGCGTAAACCCATTAAACCGGAACACGAAGGTTATGTACACCTTGCCGGAATGGTACTGCTTTTCGGAGTGATGATTTTTGCAACATACAATGATATAGTACGTCTGATTACAGGCGGAGTTTAAAAAACAGGCAGAAAGACTATTTTAGTTTTTC
Organism: uncultured Ruminococcus sp.; assembly: GCA_947176685.1. Lineage (GTDB taxonomy): Bacteria > Bacillota > Clostridia > Oscillospirales > Ruminococcaceae > Ruminococcus. Next base: position 3,684 of record CAMWRL010000036.1, read on the forward strand.
TGCCTTATCTGAAAACGGAGGAATAATTTATGAGAAGTGTAAAACCCGTAAAAGTCGGAAACTGCGTTCTTGACGGAAAACATATATACATACAATCAATGCTGAATGCACGTTCGGACGACATAGAGGGAAGCGTCAGACAGGCTGTTGAACTCGAAAAAGCCGGATGTGAAATTATCCGTGCGGCAATTCCGGATATGGATGCTGTTAAACTGATTCCTGCTATAAAGTCAGCCGTTAAAATACCGTTGGTTGCGGATATACATTTTGATTATAAACTTGCCCTTGAATCAGCGGCGGCAGGCGTTGACAAAATCCGCATAAATCCCGGCAACATAGGCGACAACGACAGGATAAAGAAAGTTGCCGATACCTGCCGTCAGAAAAATATCCCCATAAGAATCGGCGTGAACTCCGGTTCGCTGGAAAAAGAACTGCTTGCAAAATACGGTTCACCGACACCGGAGGCTCTCGTGGAAAGTGCAATGAATCACGCCGCATTACTGGAACAGTTTGATTTTGACGACATTGTAATTTCAATCAAGTCTTCCGATGTGAATAAAATGATAGCATCATACAGGCTTGCCGCTGAAAAATGCAGTTATCCTTTGCACTTGGGAGTTACCGAAGCCGGTACAGAACGTATGGGAATTATAAAATCGGCTGTCGGAATAGGTTCACTGTTATGTGACGGTATCGGTGAAACTATCCGTGTATCGCTTACTGACGAACCGGTAAAAGAAATCTATGCAGCTCAGGACATACTGAAGTCCATAGGAAAAAAGAGAGGTGTAAGACTTGTATCGTGTCCGACTTGCGGACGTACAAGAATAGACCTTGTGAAAGTAGCAAACGAAATTGAAAAAGTCATAAGCGGTATGGACAAGGATATAACAGTTGCTGTAATGGGATGTATCGTCAATGGTCCGGGTGAAGCCCGTGAAGCTGATATCGGAATTGCAGGCGGCAACGGTTGTGCGGTGATTTTCAGAAAAGACGGTTCACAACGAAAAATCAAAGAGGAGGATATTGTCAGTGAACTCCTTGCGGAGATTGACAAGCTGTAAACTATGGGAATAAATTTAGCTGAATTTCTGAAGGAGTATACAGAAATTCCAGAAAGTACCAGAAGCGGTGATATTTTCCGGCTGGCGTACTCCGAAAAAATGGACAGAATTACTTTTTTTTCACTTTTTGAAAGTATAGTTCCGGCTGAAGACATCTTTTCATTTGAAAAGACAGTTGAAAATGCTCTCAGAATTGAAAGAATACGTCTTGTATGTCGTTATCCGGAAAAGCTTTTCAGCATTGACAGCTGCGATGAAATTATCAAACTTCTTAAACGTGACATATCTGTTATAAACGGTTTTATGGACAATGCCGGAATACGTATTGACGGGGACAATATGTCAATAAGCCTTGCGCACGGCGGACGGGATATACTGGAAAAATATCACTTCTGCCAGAACTTTTCAAAGATGATATACAGCCAGTTCGGACTTAAAATAAACGTTGCACTTAATGGAAGTGAAAAGGTCTCATCGGAAGAATACAACGAAATGATTGAAAAGATTTCGTCAGGACTGCCGGACTACAGCGAACAGCTTGCACCTGAAGCACCGCCGGAAAAACCAGAAGTAATAATTCCGGACAAACCGGTTGATATTGCTTCGCTGGACACTGATTTTGATTCTGAATCTGCCGAAATAGTTTTCGGAAAGGCTATACGTGAAGTGCCTGCTCCGATAGGTGAAGCATTGAAAAATATGGGCGAAAAAGTCATTGTTGTCGGTGATGTGTTCGCATTGGAACTAAAGGAAGTCCGCAACGAAAAAACAGTAGCAACATTTGATATAACCGACTACAGCGGTTCAGTAAAAGTGAAGATTTTGGCAGAAAATGAAGAAATCGAAAGTATGAAACTTAACTCCATAAAAAAGAATGACGCCATTCTGGTACGTGGAAGGCTTAAAGCTGACAAGTTTATACACGACATAGTTATAATACCGGATTCGGTTATAAAAGTAAAGAGGATTCCGAGGATTGACAGTTATCCTCAGAAACGTGTTGAGCTTCACTGTCACACGAATATGTCGGCAATGGACGCAGTTACAGACCCCGTGACCCTTATAAAAAGAGCCGCCGAATGGGGTCATCAGGCTATGGCGATTACAGACCACGGTACAGTACAGGCGTTTCCGGACTGCATGTACAATATGCCTGACAACTTCAAAGTGATATACGGTTGTGAAGCATATATTGTCAACGATATTGACAAGCCGTCAATTCTGAAAAATCCCGACGGCAGAAGTATCAATGATGAAATAATTATCTTTGACGTTGAAACAACCGGACTGAATTTTTCATCTGACAGACTTACTGAAATAGGTGCTGTAAAACTGAAGAATATGCAGATAGTTGACACATTCAACACAAAGGTCAACCCTATGAAACACATTCCGGAAAAAATTACAGAACTTACCGGAATAAGTGATGATGATGTAAGGGACGCTCCGCAGGAAAATGAAGCTATACGTCAGTTTATGGAGTTCTGCGGCGAAAATCCGGTACTTGCGGCACATAACGCCAACTTTGATACAACGGTTATCAACGAAGCCTGCAAACGCAACGGAATAGATTTCAAGTACAACTGGATTGACACATTGATATTATGTCGGATAATGATGCCGGAAGTAGCCCGTCACAAACTTAATTATGTTGCAAAAAAATTGAAACTCGGAAAATTTGAACATCACAGAGCGTCCGACGATGCAATGATGCTTGCAAAAATATATATCGAACTTGTCGGCAGACTGATAAATGACAAAGATATAAAAACTCTTGACGACCTGAACTCAAAGACCGGCGAGGTTGATATAAAGAGACTTAATTCATATCACCAGATTATACTTGTCAGAAATCAGGCGGGAATGAAAAATCTGTACAAACTTGTTTCATACAGCAACCTTGACTATTTCTATAAAAAGCCTCTTATTCCGAAGTCCGTGCTTATTGAACACCGTGAGGGACTTATTTTCGGAAGTGCCTGCGAAGCCGGAGAACTGTTTCAGGCAATGATAAACCACCAGTCCGATGAGGAAATCGAACGTCTTGCAAAGTTCTATGACTATCTTGAAATCCAGCCCACTTGTAACAATGAGTTTATGATACGTGACGGGAAAGCCGACAACGTTGAGGAACTACAGGACTATACAAGGCGAATAGTCGAGCTGGGTGAAAAACTGAACATTCCGGTATGCGCAACCTGCGATGTGCATTTCATAGACCATAAAGACGCTATTTACAGAAAGATTATTCTTGCAAGTATGGGCTTCAAAGATGTCGAAAATCAGGCACCGCTTTACTTCCGGACAACCGAAGAAATGCTTGCTGAATTTGAATTTTTAGGCGAAGAAAAGGCTAAGGAAGTTGTTATCACCAATACAAATATGATTGCTGATATGATTGAAGTCGTAAGACCTATTCCGAAAGGCACATTTACTCCGAAAATTGACGGAGCTGAAGAAGAACTCAAAAAAATCACTCACGACAAGGCTTACGAAATATATGGCAATCCGTTGCCGGAGCTTGTCGAAAAACGTCTTGACAGAGAACTGTCGTCAATTATAAAGCACGGATTTTCAGTATTGTACATAATCGCTCAGAAACTTGTCTGGAACTCCGTTGAAAACGGCTATCTGGTCGGTTCAAGAGGTTCTGTAGGTTCATCGTTTGTAGCTTCTATGGCTGGAATATCTGAAGTAAACCCGTTGCCGCCGCATTATGTGTGTCCGAACTGCAAGTACAGCGAATTTATTACGGACGGTCAGTACGGTTCGGGATTTGACCTTCCGCCGAAAAAATGTCCCCATTGCGGCACAGAACTTATACGGGAAGGACATGACATACCATTTGAAACATTTCTTGGCTTTGACGGTGACAAAGAGCCTGATATAGACCTTAATTTCTCCGGTGAATACCAGTTTTATGCGCACAGGTACACGGAAAGGCTTTTCGGAAAATCCAACGTTTTCAAAGCCGGAACTGTTTCAGCGGTTGCGGACAAAACGGCTTTCGGGTATGTAAAAAAGTATTGCGAGGAAAGGGAGATACCCCTTAACAATGCCGAAATGAATCGGTTAGCAATAGGCTGTACGGGAATAAAGAGGACTACCGGACAGCACCCCGGCGGAATGGTAGTTGTGCCGTCCGACTATGAAGTATATGATTTCACACCAGTACAACATCCGGCGGATTCCACTGATTCGGAAGTAATCACAACGCACTTCGACTTCAACTCAATGCATGATACTATTCTGAAACTTGACGAATTAGGACACGATGTACCGACATCATACAAACACCTTGAAGACCTTACCGGAAAGAAAATAAAGGATATACCGACTTCCGACCCCGAAGTACTGAAAATGTGTACGGATTGCAGTGTATTGGGAGTAACTCCGGAAGAAATATACTGTAAAACCGGAAGTCTTGGTCTTCCGGAAATGGGTACGAGCTTCACGCTGAAAATGCTTGTTGACGCACAGCCGAAACGATTCAGTGACTTTTTGCAGATTTCGGGACTGTCACACGGTACTGACGTATGGACAGGCAACGCAGAAGACCTTATTAACCAGAAAATATGTACTATTTCGGAAGTTATAGGAACTCGTGACAGTATTATGACATATCTGATTTACAAGGGAGTTGAACATAAAACGGCATTCCAGATTATGGAGTGGACACGTAAGGGAAAAGCTCCGAAGAACTTCACTCCGGAAATAATCCAAATGCTTAAAGAACATGATGTCCCCGACTGGTATATTAACAGCTGTCTGAAAATCAAATATATGTTCCCGAAAGCTCACGCCGCCGCTTACGTTATCGCCGCTATGAAATTAGGCTGGTTCAAACTGTATATGCCACTTGAATATTATGCAACGTTTTTTTCAGTCAAGGGAGGAGACTTCGACGCAGACAGCGCAATACAGGGAAAAGAAGCCGTCCGCAGACGTATAGAGGAACTCCGCAGTATGGGAAACAGTCTTTCAGCAAAGGAAAAATCCCTGTACAACATTCTGCTGATAACCAATGAAATGCTTTCAAGAGGTTATGACTTCCTGCCGATAGACCTTTTCAAGTCGCACGCAACGGACTATCTTGTTGAAGACGGAAAACTCAGAATACCATTCGCCGCAATGACGGGCGTCGGTGCAAGTGCCGCCGCCGGAATTTATGAAGCTGTACAGAAAGGCGGTTTTATTTCGGTTGACGAGTTCCGAAAGATGAGCGGTGTATCAAAAACCACAATAGATATGCTGAAAAATGCCGGTGCTTTTGGTGATTTGCCCGAATCTGCACAATTATCATTTTTCTGACTTGACTTTATTTTGTTAATGTGTTATCATATTACTATGCTACTACGCTAAAGCGATTGGAGGACTTTAATGAAAAACTATGACCTTATTACTCCGGAAGGTACTAAAGATTACCTTTTTGAAGAATGTATTGTAATCCGCAACGTTGAGAATACTCTTGTTGAACTTTTCAGAAGCTGCGGTTACAGCGAAATGCTTACGACAGGACTTGAATTTTATGATGTTTTCAACCTCAATTCAAGGTACTTTCCGCAGGAAAACCTGTACAAGCTTACCGACAGCAAGGGCAGACTGCTTGTAATGCGTCCCGATACTACAATGCCCATTGCAAGAGTGGTTGCAACACGACTGAGAGATGCAATGCTTCCGTTGAGACTTTTCTATAACCAGACTGTCTACCGCACCGAACCTGCCCTAAAGGGAAGAAGTGATGAAATTGTCCAGACAGGTATAGAATTAATCGGCTCTCAGCTCAAAATGGCAGAGCTTGAAGTTATTTCCACTGCCGTTACTGCCCTGAAATCTTTCGGAATGGAGTTTTCGCTCGAAATCGGCAACATAGGAATTTTCAAGGAACTTGTCGGCAGACTGGAAGTTACTGACAAGGTAAAGGAAAGAATACGCCGTCTGATTGAAACAAAGAATTTTCCGGCACTCAACGACCTGCTCGACTCTCTCGGCAGCAACAGCGTTACTTATGCACTGAAAAAATTACCTGCACTTTTCGGCGGCGAGGAAGTCTTTGAAAAGGCAGAGGAAATTATGCCTGACGAAAAAATAAAGAAACTTCTTGACGAACTGAGGGAAATTTACAACGATACCGATGAACTTTGCGGAAGTGACGGGGTAATTACCGTTGATTTGGGATTGGTAAACAAAACCGACTATTATACCGGACTTATTATCAAAGGTTATTTACAGGGACACGGCGAAGAAGTTCTGTCCGGCGGACGTTATGATAAACTTATTTCTGAATTTGGCTATGACGTTCCGGCGGTCGGATTTGCGGTAAACGTCAACGCTGTCGCCAAACTCATAGAAAAGAATGGTATTATTCCCGCAATGCCCAGAGTTGACGCAGTTGTATATGCTGAGGAGGGCTTTGAGGTTGCCGCAATAAAAGCTGCGCAGTCTTTAAGGGAGCAGGGACTTGTTGTTGAAAATGCACTTTTCAGTGACATCGCAACAGTAAGGCATTACGCTATTGAAAAGAAAATCCCGAAAGTCGTTGTAATAAACAGTGAGGTGACAGAATAATGAATAAACCAATAAGAATAGCTCTCACAAAGGGCAGACTTGAAAAAGATACAGTCGGTCTTTTTGAAAAGCTCGGCTTTGACTGTACGGCGGTTCACGAAAAAGGCAGAAAACTTATTCTTCCTATTCCGGACGGCAATATGGAAGTGGTTCTTGCAAAGGCAAATGACGTTATAACATACGTTGAACACGGCGTATGTGATATGGGCGTTGTGGGAAAAGATACAATAATGGAAATGAAAGGCAAGTTTTTTGAACTTGTCGATTTGGGATTCGGTCGCTGTAAGTTTGCGCTTGCAACAAAAAAAGGTTATGACTTCTACAGCGGTTACGGCGTGAAAACCATAGCCACAAAATATCCCAACGTTTCAAGACACTTTTTTGAAAAAAAGGGTATGGACACCGAAATTATAAAAATCGAAGGCTCTGTTGAACTCGCACCGCTTCTTGAGCTTGCGGATGGTATTGTTGATATTGTAGAAACGGGTACAACCCTTAAAGAAAACGGACTTGAAGTAATTGAGGACGTTGCACCGATTTCCGCAAGACTTATCGCCAATACAGTAAGTCTTAAATTCAGAAAGGCTGAAATTGACAGATTAATCACGCTTATAGAGGAGAATTTATAATGAAAAAGATTTATGCAGACGGCGTTAATGAAGTCGCATTTCTTGACGAACTCAGCAGACGTGCCGGCGAAACCAATAAGGAAGTTACCGAAACAGTTTCGGCAATCATAGACGACGTAAAAAATAATGGCGATACGGCTGTAAAGAATTATACACTTAAATTTGACGGAAACCTTCCGCAGTACTACGAAGTACCGAGAGAAGTTATCAATGATGCAATGACAGAAGCAGACCCCGAATTTGTAAACGCACTTCTTGACGCTCAGGAGAATATAGCAGACTTCCATAACAGACAGGTTGAGCAGGGCTTTATAAATCCGAAGGCAAACGGCGTTATTCTGGGACAGAGAATCAGGGGTCTTGAAAAAGTTGGTTTATACGTTCCGGGAGGTACTGCCGCATATCCGTCAAGCGTTTTGATGAATGCGATTCCGGCAAAGATTGCAGGAGTAAAAGAGCTTATTATGGTAACTCCGCCGCTTAAGGACGGCACTCCCAACAAGGATATACTTGTTGCCGCTGCGATTTGCGGAGTTGACAGGATATTCCTTGCAGGAGGAGCGCAGGCAATTGCAGCACTGGCATACGGTACGGAGGAAATCCCGAAATGCGACAAGATTGTAGGTCCGGGAAATATATTCGTTGCAACCGCAAAGAAACTTCTTTACGGAGTGGTTGACATTGATATGATTGCAGGACCAAGCGAAATTCTTGTGCTTGCCGATGAAACAGCTAATCCGAAGTTTGCCGCCGCCGACCTTATGTCGCAGGCTGAACACGATAAATTAGCGTCCTCAATAATGATTACGACAAGTGAAAAGCTTGCAGATGAGACTATTGCGGAAATCAACCGTCAGAAAGAATATCTTTCAAGAAAAGAAATAATTGAAAAATCACTTGAAGACTACGGCGCAATAATCATTACGGACAGCCGTGAAAAAGCCGTATCGCTTGCCAACGCAATAGCTCCGGAACACCTTGAAGTACTTATGGACAACCCTATGGAACTGCTGGGCAGTCTGGACAATGCAGGTTCGGTATTTCTGGGACACTATGCAAGTGAACCGCTCGGAGACTATTTCGCAGGACCTAATCACGTACTTCCGACAAGCGGTACAGCAAGATTCTTTTCACCTCTCGGCGTTGCAAGCTTCACAAAGCGTTCAAGCTACATCTACTACACAAGGGAAGCTCTCGAAGAAGCTAAGGACGATATAGTTCTTATTGCGGAAAAAGAGGGGCTGACCGCACACGCCAACGCTATTAAAGTACGTTTTGAATAATCTGAAAGGCAGTGTTTTAAAATGATAAACAAGTGGGAAGATAATGTCCGTCGGGTAGTGCCGTACACTCCCGGCGAACAGCCCAAAGACAAAGATATAATAAAACTCAACACCAATGAAAACCCTTATCCGCCTGCTCCGGCGGTAAGGGATATTCTTGATAATTATGATGTTTCGGCAATGCGGCTTTATCCTAATCCCGATTCTGAAATTCTTGTCAACGCCATTGCTGAACGTTACAATTTAAAGCCGGAGCAGGTATTTGTCGGAGTGGGTTCGGATGACGTTATTTCAATGGCATTTATGACGTTTTTCAATTCGGACAAGCCTGTATTATTTCCGGACGTTACATACTCGTTTTATGACGTATGGGCTGACGTTTACAGAATACCATACAAGACTTGTCCGTTACGTGAGGACTTCACTATAAATCCGGACGACTACAAACAGCCAAACGGCGGTATAATTTTCCCGAATCCCAACGCTCCTACAGGAGTACTTGAAAGTACGGAAATGATTGAGGAGATTTTAAAATCAAATCCTGATTCGGTTGTTATGATTGACGAAGCATATATAGATTTCGGCGGTAAAAGCTGTCTGTCCCTCATTGATAAATACGAAAATCTTCTTGTTATACAGACGTTTTCAAAGTCACGCTCTATGGCTGGTATGAGAATAGGTTTCGCAATGGGAAACG
>CAMWRL010000037.1 GCA_947176685.1 uncultured Ruminococcus sp.
ATGTTACCCTTGTGAAACAAATATATAATATTAGCTTATACTAACCTTTATATTTCCGGCTTCATATACAGAAAATATAATTTTTATATATAATTACACTTCGTTAATATGCACAAATTTTATGCAAAAAATTTGGCGTTGTGCAAAATTTATAATTTTTTGCCTTGTTTACGCCGTAAACTTCTACTTAATACCCTGCTTGTTTTTACGGAAGATTTAAAAATACCCTTGCAATTTTCTGAAAAATATGTTATTATAAAATAGCATGGGGAATAATTATTATTTTATGTGTAGTCAGACAGGATTCTTTATCAGATTTCAACAAAATTTTCCCGCCCCTTACGGACGGATATGACTTTCTTTTTCCAATGTTGACAAACTGAATATGCAATATTTTTTTATACTTTACAGTTAATCATATAAATGATAAGGAATTTTAATATTATCTTCTCAGTCAGTTTGCTGTAACATTTTAATTTATTTTCTTAACCGTGAGACACACGGGGTTAGTCCGACTATAGTTGGTTATTATACTATCTTACGGAAAATTCCCTGCCTTTATGGGAATATGTCAGTTCATCTGTATTAAATTTCTTATACAAAAGGAGGAGCTTTTTTATGAGACTACTGCTCAATAATATTGAAGATGCCGTTGACCAGAAATATCTTGTAACAAAAAGTCTCAAGAATCAGGCGGCTGCCGGTACAGTAATTCATATTATGGGTGCAACTACCGAAAGCGACGGCGTAACTGTAAAATACCGTGTAACTAAAACAGGCGAAGACTATTCATGTAAATTTGCTGATGTAAAACAGTTTTCAAAATGGGCAAGTTCCGATAACTTCCTTGCACGTTATCAGGACAACCTCACTCCCGCAGACATCAGACAATACATAAAAGTCTGCAATACTTCATTCATGTCGTCCGGCGGTATCCCGATTATTGCAGGAATCGCTGTTGCATTGGTTGCAATGCTCATTGCTATGATAGCCGGAAAATTATTATGGTGGCAACTCGTTACAGGTGTTGTATGTTTTCCGGTAATAATCTACTTCTGCGTTACAACGTTCTACAAACGCCGCAGAAACAAAGTAATGTCCCAGATATATAACAAGGTAAGTGCTGCGTGGGGAGGAGTAGTCCTCCGGTGATATATGGTCATGAAACGCTTTTCAGCAATGAAAGGCGTTTTTCGTTATATCATAATTAATGATGCATATAATATTATATATTTTTTAAAGGAGTTTTGATTTATGGGAAAATATTTCGGTACAGACGGATTCAGAGGTACTGCCAACGAAAACCTTACTGCTGACCACGCTTTCAAAGTGGGTCGTTTCTTAGGCTGGTACTACAACGAAATCAAAAAACAAAACGGTGACGATTCTCCGGCAAGAATCATTATCGGAAAAGATACAAGACGCTCAAGCTATATGTTTGAATATTCCCTTGTCGGAGGTCTTACAGCTTCAGGTGCGGACGCTTATCTTCTTCACGTAACCACTACACCGTCCGTTGCGTATATCGCAAGAGTTGACAGCTTTGACTGCGGTATAATGATTTCAGCAAGCCACAACCCTTACTATGACAACGGTCTCAAACTTATAAACAGTCAGGGCGAAAAAATGGAAGACAATGTTATAAATCTCATTGAAGACTATCTGGACGGAAAACTTGTTTTCAATGGTCAGGAAATGAAAGAAGTACCATACGCAAAAAATGAAAAAATCGGTCGTTCAGTGGACTACGTTTCCGGAAGAAACAGATATATCGGTTATCTTATTTCTTTGGGAATGTATTCATTCAGAGGTATGAAAATCGGTCTTGACTGCGCAAACGGTGCTTCATGGAACATCGCAAAGGCAGTATTTGACGCATTAGGTGCCACAACCTATGTCATAAATGCTGAACCCAATGGTACTAATATCAATGACAACGCAGGTTCTACACATATCGAAGTATTGCAGAAATTCGTTGTTGAAAACGGTCTTGATGCAGGATTCGCATATGACGGCGACGCTGACCGCTGTCTTTGCGTTGACGAAAAAGGAAATGTTATAACAGGCGACCATATTCTGTACATTTACGGCAGGTACATGAAAGACCGTGATAAACTGGTCAACAATACCGTTGTTGCAACTATAATGTCAAACTTCGGACTTTTCAAGGCTTTTGATGAGGCAGGTATAAATTACGCTAAAACTGCTGTAGGTGACAAATATGTATACGAATATATGAAAGAACATGGATGTTGTCTTGGCGGCGAACAGTCCGGACATATTATATTCTCCAAATACGCTTCAACAGGTGACGGCATTCTTACAAGTCTCAAAATTATGCAGGCTGTAATGTCCAGCCGCAAGAAACTGAGCGAGCTTGCCGCACCTTTCAAGGTATATCCGCAGGTTCTTGAAAACGTCCGTGTGAAAGACAAGTCCGCAGCTATGAACGATAAAGACGTTCTGGAAGCTGTAGAAAAAGCCGGAAATGCTCTTGGTGATTCGGGCAGAATACTTGTCCGTGAAAGCGGTACCGAACCTCTTGTGCGTGTAATGGCAGAAGCAGGCGATGAAATTACCTGTCAGAAATATGTAAACGATATTGTGGAAGTCCTCCGAGCAAAGGGACATACTCTCTGATAAAAACAAACGGCTGAATATTAATATATTCAGCCATTTTTTTACATTTCAACAAAATTCCGCACTGCTGCCGGTCAGTCTTTGTCTAAATGCTTGAAAATACAGGAAATTCCCGAAAAATATTGACGTTGGACAATTTAAGTGTTATAATTATTGTTGTTCAGAATCAGGCGTTTTTTCGTATGATACGCCTTTCCGAAAAAATATATTCAAAACGGAGGAAACAATGAGCAGAAAAGATGAACGTAATCTCAATATTACGCTTAGAAACGAAGAAGAGGACAAAGATGAGGTTATAATTTCAATATCTACCATCTTCAAAAAACTTAAAAAATATGTCCTGATATGGATTGTGGTTGCGGTTATAACTTTTGTTGCAATATTCGGCGTTACAACAATGGATAATATTCACCGCAAGCCTACACTGCGGTCATTGGTAAGTTTTACCTATAACGGCATTGAAAAGGGTCTTGACCCTGCCGGCAGAGACTTCAACAAGGAAATGATTAAAAATCCGATAGTTATTGAAAGAGCTTTGACAAGACTTGAACTCCCGCTTGACGAACTTGACAGTATACGTCATGGAATAACTGTTACTGGTATTATCCCCACTGACGCTATGGACAAGATTCTTACCTATAAAAACGTTTACGAAAATGCCAACAGCAACAACTTACAGGCAGCACAGGCTATGCTTGATGTTTCGTATTTCCCGACAGAGTATACCGTGGAATTCAATTATTCCGGAACTTCTTTCAGCAGGAATACCGCCGTTGAAGTAATCAATACTATCCTTGAAGAGTTCAAAAGCTATTTCTTCGACATCTACGGCTACAACGAAACTCTCGGCAGCTCCGTAACTGCTCTTGATATTGACAGTTATGACTATACAGAAGCTACAGAAGTACTTAAAAATTCTCTCGATACCCTCAGTACGTACGTCAGACAGCTTTCCAAAGACGATACAACACGTTTCCGCTCGTACGTGACAGGCTATACTTTCGATGACCTCTATGAGGCTATTTCTACAGTAAAGTCCATTGACCTTGACAAAATTTCCTCATACATCACCGTCAACAACCTTACAAAAGATAAAAACACTTCAATAGCTTACTATGAGTACAGAATAAACGAACTCACCAGAAGAAAGACTTCACTTGAAGAACAGCTTACATCTGTCAAGGAATCAATCAACGATTACGAAAAAGACCAGATTATTATATTCGGCAACGGTACCGACAACACCAACACACAGTCAACCCAGAAATCACAGCAGTATGACGATATGATTGAACAGAAACTTACCCTTACAAACGACCTTGCCCAGACAAAACAAAATATAAATTACTACACTGAAAGACGTAACGCTCTTAAACAAAGCTCGTCAAGTTCCAAAGACAAGATTGAGCAGGTTGACAAACAACTTAAAGATGTAAACGCAAAAATTGAAAGTCTCATCGAAAGTGTAAAACTTACTGCTGACGACTATTACGAAAACGTTACTTTCCAAAATGCCTACAGTGTACTTGTACCGGCTTCAAGTAAAATGAGTTCAACACTCAGCGTAGTTGTAAATGAAGCAAAAATGCCGATTATATTAGGTGAATGCGCTGTATTTGCAATATACTTTATGATTGCTTTCATTGAAGCGATAAAATCAGATACTTTTGACAGAAAACGCAGAAAGGCTGAAAAAGACTCTGACGATGAGGACGAAAAAACAGAAGAAGAATAAATAATTTTTATCCTCCGTGTAGCTGAACTGCACGGGGGATAATTTTGAATCTATAAATTTTTTCAGGACGAAAGGACTACGATAAATGGAAAATATAATAAATCTCAAAGATATAGTTGTTGAGTTTGAAGACGGTGAGAAAATTCTCAAAAACATAAACCTTGATATAAAAGACAAGGAATTTGTAACTTTTCTCGGACCTTCCGGCTGCGGTAAAACTACCACTTTACGTATTATAGCAGGCTTCCTTGAACCCACAAGCGGAGACGTTTTTTTTGACGGTCAACGTATAAACGGTCTTCCGCCGCATAAAAGAAACATCAACACAGTTTTTCAGAGGTACGCACTTTTTCCGCACCTGAACGTTTATGAAAATATAGCTTTCGGTCTGCGTGTAAAGAAAGTTCCCGAAAAAGAAATAGTAAGCCGTGTCGGCGAAATGCTCGAAATGGTCAACCTTATGGGTTTTGAAAAACGTTCCGTCAACAGACTTTCCGGCGGTCAACAGCAGCGTGTCGCAATCGCAAGAGCGCTGGTCAATCACCCCAAAGTGCTGCTTCTTGATGAGCCTCTGGGCGCACTTGACCTCAAGCTCCGCAAGGAAATGCAGATAGAACTGCGAAAAATCCAGCAGGAACTTGAACTTACATTTGTTTACGTCACCCACGACCAGGAAGAAGCCCTTACTATGAGCGACAGCATAGTTGTAATGAATAACGGTTATATTCAACAAATAGGCTCTCCGACAGACATTTACAACGAACCTGTAAACGCTTTTGTTGCTGACTTCATAGGCGAAAGCAATATCATAAACGGCTCTATGCCGAAAGACTGCGTTGTGGAATTTACCGGAAAACGCTTTGAGTGCGTAGACAAGGGATTTTCCCCGAACGAAGCTGTAGATGTGGTTATACGTCCGGAAGATGTCAGAATAATTCCGGCTGAAAAAGCTCAGCTTACAGGTCGTGTGGAATCGGTAGTCTTCAAAGGCGTACACTATGAAATGTGTGTTGACGGCGTGGACAACAAATGGATAATTCATTCTACAAAAGCATGTCCTGTCGGCTCTATGGTCGGAATGACGGTTGACCCTGACGACATTCACATAATGAAAAAATCGGAGGACAACGCTTTATGAAACTTAAATATTTTTCTGCTCCGTATCTTGTGTGGATGGTTGTGTTTATAGTTGTACCGCTTATTATGATTGTGTACTTCGCATTCACAACCGATAACGGCAGTTTTACTATGAAATACATATCCGATGTCGGTCAGTATGCAAACATATTTGTACGGTCAATATGGCTGTCGCTTATCGCAACCGCCATATGCCTTGTAATCGCCTATCCTGTAGCGTTCATACTGTCACGTATGGACAAACACAAACAGGGTACTATGCTTATGATTGTTATGCTGCCTATGTGGATGAACTTTCTTCTCCGTACATATGCATGGATGACTATTTTAGGAAACAACGGCATTATAAACCATATATTGAATATTATGGGCTTCGAATCCGTCAGGCTGATAAATACTTCTGGAGCTGTCGTACTGGGAATGGTCTATAATTATCTTCCGTTTATGATACTGCCGTTGTACTCCGTAATGGAAAAAATAGACAAATCACTTTTTGAAGCCGCTGACGATTTGGGGTGCAGTCCAGTTTCAACGCTTTTCAGAGTTGTGATACCCCTCAGTATGCCAGGTATAACTTCCGGTATTACTATGGTATTTGTACCGGCTATTTCCACGTTCATTATTTCCCGAATGCTCGGAGGCGGTTCAAATCTGCTTATAGGCGACCTCATTGAAATGCAGTTTCTCGGCAACGCCTACAATCCACATCTCGGAGCTGCAATTTCACTGGTACTTATGGTTATAATCCTTGTTATAATGACCGTTATGAACCAATTTGACCCTGATGAGCAGGTTCTTATGTAAAGGAGGTATTTCATTGAAAAAACTTGGTAAAATCTATCTTATACTTGTATTGCTGTTTTTGTACGTGCCTATTTTTGTATTGATAGTGTTTTCTTTCAACGAAACAAAAAGCCGCAGCGTATTCAGCGGATTCACCCTTGACTGGTACAGACGGCTTTTCCATAACAAAATTATAATATCCTCTCTTGTAAATACGATAATTATAGCTGTTGCCGCAAGTATCGTGTCAACTGTTCTGGGAACACTTGCCGCTATTGGCATTCACCATATGCGGAAAGTCCCTAAAGCTGTCGTTATGAATATAACAAATATGCCCATTATAAATCCCGAAATAGTTACAGGTGTATCACTTATGCTGCTGTTTGTGTTCTTTGCGGCAAGAATGAATCTCGAATTTGGCTTTGTAACACTGATTATAGCACACATAACTTTCAATGTACCTTATGTTATTCTCAACGTTATGCCAAAGTTCAATCAGATGAATCCTCATATATTTGAAGCGGCTCAGGATTTGGGCTGTAGTCCGGTGCAGGCTTTCCGGAAAGTGGTTCTTCCAGAAATAATGCCCGGTGTAGTAAGCGGTTTTCTTATGTCTTTCACTTACTCGCTTGACGACTTCGTTGTAAGCTACTTTACAAGCGGCTCGACTTCCCAGACACTCCCTATAACTATCTACTCAATGACCAGACGTAAGGTTTCGCCGGAAATCAATGCCCTTTCAACACTCATATTCATTGCGGTCGTGATAGTACTGATTGTAAAAAATGCCCTTGAAAACAAAGCCGCAAGAAAAAATGCATCTTACAAGGAGGGCTTATGAAAAAACTGTCATTTATTGTTTCTGCCTTAATGGTGCTGTCAATGTTTTCATGCTCTTCCCGACCGTCGGAAACCGATATTGACGAAGATGAGGAAATATCTGTACAGACTTTAACAGTGTCCGACCCCGACTATTACACCAGATTCAAGGATAAGGGCATTTCCATAAACGTGTACAACTGGGGCGAATATATTTCCACGGGTGCGGACGAAGGCACTCTTGACGTAAACGGAGAGTTTGAAAAACTCACCGGAATAAAGGTCAACTATACCAACTACGCAACCAATGAAGAACTTTATGCAAAATTAAAAGGCGGCGGAGCAGCTTATGATGTAATTATACCGTCTGACTATATGATTAGCAAAATGATTAAGGAAAACCTTATCCAGCCGCTTAATATGGATAATATTCCGAACTTCAAGTATATTATGGAGAACTTCCGCAATCAGGCATACGACCCTGCAAATGATTACAGTGTACCTTATACATGGGGAACTGTCGGCATCATTTACGATAAAACTATGATTGACATTCCTCCGGAAGAAATTGACTGGGACTTGCTCTGGAATGAAGATTACGCCGACCAGATACTGATGTTTGACAACCCCCGTGACGCTTTCGCAATCGCTGAAATAATGTCCGGCTATTCCATAAATACGGAAGACCCTGAAGAACTTGAAAACGCTGCCCGAAAGCTTACCAAACAGAAAAAAATTCTACAGGGTTATGTAATGGACGAGGTTTTCGACAAAATGGGAGCAGGTGATGCACTGATAGCTCCGTACTACGCCGGAGACGCTCTTACTATACTTGAGGAAAACGAAGACCTTGATTTTGTAGTCCCCGACAGCGGTACAAACCTTTTTATTGATGCAATGTGTATACCGACTTCCGCACGCCAGAAAGAAGCCGCCGAAATGTATATAAACTTTATGTGCGAACCGGATATTGCTTTTGCAAATATAGACTATATATGTTATTCCACTCCGCATCAGGCGGCTTTTGATATGCTTGATGAAGATGTACGTGAAAGTCATATATCATATCCGGACAGCCAATTCATAGCAGATAAAACTGCTGTTTTTGTGAATCTTTCGGACGAAGCAAGCCTTAAAATGCAGAACCTCTGGACGGAAATGAAGTCCGCCGAAGACGAAACCACTAACAGATGGCTTGTCCCGATATTCCTTATATTCTGTATACTGCTTATGATATTTGTGCTTATAAGACGGCACATTAAAGCTAAAAAAGATATTTTCTGAGGTGAGTAGAATTGTTTGCTGAAAATTTAATATTCAGTCTCAATGCAACTGTTCCGGTATTTATGATGATGATATTCGGGTGGTTCGTCAGAAAAGTCAATCTGCTGGACGAACACTCAACATCTCAGATAAATAAATTTGTTTTCAGAACGCTTCTGTCGGCACTGCTTTTTATGGACTTATCAAATGCCGACTTCGTGGAAGTATGGGACGGCAGATTTGTGATTTTCTGCATAACAGCAACCCTTATAAGTGTTGGTATTGCTTTCCTTTACTCACTGCTCCACAAGAATCCGGCAGAACGTGGCGAAATCATTCAAGCATCTTATAGGAGCAGTGCGGCAATTCTTGGTATAGCGTTCGTGAAAAATATCTACGGTGAAGCCGCTATGGCGGCACTTATGATTGTCGGAACAGTACCGATTTATAATATCATAGCTGTTATAACACTTTCGCTGACATCTCCGGACAGGAGCAACGCCAAATCCGGCAGACAGCTTTTTGTCAATACGCTTAAAGGCATTGTTACCAATCCCATTATTTTAGGAATCGCCGCCGGCATTATATGGTCACTGCTGAAAATTCCTCAGCCTGTTATTTTATCAAAATCCGTTTCATATCTTGCAAATATGGCAACGCCGTTATCTCTTATAGCTCTGGGAGCATCTTTCAAGGTTGAGGACGCTAAGGGAAAACTTCCGGTAACAATCGGGATAGTGTTCATAAAACTTGTGCTTTTCTGTGTAATATTCCTGCCTGCCGCCGTGCATTTCGGATTCAGAGGAGAAAAACTTATTGCAATACTGGTTATGCTCGGAAGTGCTACTACCGGAAGTTGTTTTGTTATGTCAAGGAATTTCGGTCACAAAGGTACTATAACAGCGTTTGCGGTTATGCTGACCACGCTTTGCAGTGCGTTTACTCTTACACTATGGCTGTTTATCCTTAAATCACTTAATTATATATGACCGATGAAATTTTTTCCGCAAAACCCTTGCATTCTCTTTCCGTCTATGCTATAATATTAAATATCTGATATTCAGGAGGTTTTAAAATGGGTGCATTAGAAATTGCAGGAGGTATTATAATACTTCTTGTATGTCTGGTAACTATTATTATTTGTTTGTCTCAGGAACAGAAAACTCAGGACAGTATGACCGCCGCCCTTACAGGTTCAAGTGCTGAATCTTTCTATGACAAGAATCAGGGCAGGTCTAAAGAAGCCATTCTTAACAAGGTTACAAGAACTCTGGCTATTATTCTTTTCCTTGCTGTTCTTGCTGTCAACGTTATCCCGATATTTACTGACAAGTAATAATCCACAATGCCCCGTGACAAAATAACGTCATAGGGCAATATTTTTTTATAAAAAGGAGAACTTATGAAAAAGAAAAATACTTCACAAAAAACTGACATAGAAACTTACAAGAAAAAAATAATAACTTTCTTAAAGACATACGGCAAGAAAACTATGCCTGTAAACGAACTTGAAACAAAATGCCGTTCCAAAAAACAGGGTCGGGACAACTTTATAAACGCTTTTGACCAGCTCCGCACGGACGGTATCATAACAGTCCGCAAGGGTATGAAAGCCGGTCTGTGTTCAAGACTGAACATTTATCCGGCTGTCGTCACAAGGTTAAGCAGGACTTTCGGATTTGCTGAAACAGATGACGGTACTGAATACTTTATTCCCGGAAAGTGTATGCTCGGTGCTATGCCCGGTGACCGTGTACTTGTTTCGGAAATTCCGTCACGCTCCGGCGAACCGGAAGGCGAAATTGTTGATATTATAAAATTCGGCAGTTTCACAATGACCGGAAAGATTGAATTTATTGACGGAAGATATTATCTTGTTCCGGATACCGCTTCAAAAAATCACCTCACTATCATAAAAGAAGACAGTGTCAAGTTCAAAAACGGCGAAAAGGTTCTTGCTGAAATAGTTTTCCGTGGCAGACGGCATGCAGAACATAAAGTTAAAATTATCTCTGTTTTCGGAAGTTCCGAATATGCGTCAGCCTGCGCAAAGTCCATTCTTATGATTCACAATGCACCGGACGAATTTCCGGAAGAAGTACTAAGAGAGGCAAGGAAAATTTCCGAAGGCGGCGTACAGGAATACTGCTTCAATAACCGTGAAAATCTTTGTGATATGAAAATATTCACAATAGACGGTGCAGAGTCCAAAGACCTTGACGACGCTGTTTCCGTACAGAAAACAGAATACGGTTATCTTCTGGGCGTTCATATTGCAGACGTTTCCCACTATGTCAGGGGAAACAGCAGCCTTGACAAAGAAGCCCTGAAACGTGGTACAAGCATCTATTATGCCGATAAGGTTGTACCTATGCTCCCCAAAGAGCTTTCCAACGGCATATGCTCCCTCAATCCCAACGAAAACAGACTGACTCTTTCGGCGTTCATAAAGCTTGACAATGACGGCGAAATTATTTCCTACCGTTTCTGTAAAAGCGTTATCCGTTCCCGTGTAAAAGGCGTTTACTCAGAAATCAACAGCATTCTTGACGGCTCAGAGTCTCCGGAAATTACTGAAAAATATTCGGAAGTAAAAAATGAAATCTTCCTTATGAACGAACTGGCAGATATTCTCATTGCAAAGAAAAAACGCCGTAACGCTCCGGAAATCGAAACCACAGAAAGCAGGCTTGTTATTGACGACAACGGCATATGCTGTGCAGTAGTCCCCCGTATGCGTGGAAAATCCGAACAGATTATAGAGGAATTTATGCTGACCGCCAACGAAGCCGCCGCAAAACTTGCCCGTGAAAAGAAAGTACCGTTCGTCTACAGAATACACGAGAATCCACCCGAAGCAAAAGTTGAAAAGCTTCACGAAATTCTCCCGAAATTCGGTCTGGAGTGTCCGCACTTCACGGAGTTCAGACCTGCCCACGCCGCTAAAATCCTTGAAAGCGCAAAGGGTACAGACAAGTTTGAAGCCGTCAATCTGCTTGTACTGCGTTCTATGTCAAAAGCTAAATATTCCGTTGAGCCTGTCGGTCATTTCGGACTTGTGCTGGAAGATTATGCACATTTCACATCACCTATAAGACGTTATCCGGATTTGGCTATCCACCGCATTATTACAGACATTCTCGCCGGTTATGACAATGAATGGCTTAATAAACGTTATTCAGGTTTCGCCGTGAGTGCCGCTGAACATTCTTCCGATGCGGAAGTGAGAGCCATAACCATTGAAAGAGAATGCGAAAACTGTTACAAGGCTGAATATATGAAGTCCCATATCGGAGAGACTTTTTCTGCACGTATTTCAGGCGTGACAGAATTTGGATTCTATGTACAGCTTCCGGACACTATCGAGGGACTTGTCCATATACGGACGCTTCCGGAGGGAGAATACGACTATTCCGAACCCGTTTCACTGACTGAACGTTTTAGCGGAGTTTCCTATACTCTCGGACAGTCTGTACAGGTAATATGTTCAGCCGTAAACGTCAATGATGGTATCATTGACTTTGTGCTTGACGATGATGAGGACTGATATTATGAAAAAATTTCTTATAATGCTTATTGCTTTAACTGCACTTTGCGGCTGCGAAAAAAAAGAAAATACCTCTCAGCCTGACGAGTTTTCAACAATCACACAAGAAGATGTTGAAAACTCTGCCGTTCCGGAAACGTCCACAACCGCTGAAATACAGACAACTGCAAGTATTACAAATGTTTCCGGCACTGTTACACAAACCGCAACTACAGAAATTTCCACTGTTTTCAACACTGTTTCAACAACTATTCAACAGGATTCCGACCGCCAGCCCGACCCTCTGGATAATTCTTTTTCCTATGATGAAAACGGTATGCCGGAGGCTGACCAGACTCTCGCCGAAAGTGATGACAGACGCTTAATAGCAATTGGACAGTCTCTTTTTGAAATTGCATGCGATTTTCAGTGGAAATTCACTGTCGGCTGTCCATATGAAATTGATACTAATTCTACTGTACAGAACGGTTTCGGCTGGACGTACTACAAAATTATTAACAGTAATATACACTCTCTTGCTGATATTGAAAACATTTATTACGGCGTTTTCAGTGACCGCTACCCGAATGAAGACCTGAAAATGCTGTACCTTGACTTTGAAGGGGACGTTTATGCACTCAACGGTCAGCGTGAAATGAATCCTTATTATTCTTTTTCAAGAATAAAAGATGTTCAGTCACGCACAGATGACAAAATTTTTTTCACCGTGGAAAACTATTTTGAGGGTACAGACATGAATCCCGATGAATCCTACTCCGAAACAGAGACTTTTTCAATAGTCACTTACGACAACAAAATAAGAATAGGACAATTCCGACTGCCTTACTAATGTTAAATTCTTGTTAAACTTTTCACGTTTCTATTGACTAATGCAAAATATGAGTTAGAATTAT
>CAMWRL010000038.1 GCA_947176685.1 uncultured Ruminococcus sp.
GAATACCGTGTTTAAGTTCATATTTAAGCTGGTCAGCAAGATTGAGTATATCAATTATTTCCTCACTGCTCAGGTCAAGCATTTTAAGTAAGTGTTTCATAATGAATGCAATCCTTTCGTTGAATTATTTTTTATTTTTTTCTTTTTTATCTGCCATAATCTGCTGCATAACCTGCGGCTGTCTGTTTGCGTCACCGAAAATCTTGTCAATGACAACCGCAAAAAACGGTATATAGTCATCAAACAGCTTATCATCAATTGTAAGGTCATACTGGATTTCGCCGTTGCCTGAAACAGACGTTTCAATTATACCTTTTTCCTCATCGTTGACCATTATTGAAAAATCACGGCTGTTGCTGCTTTTAAGATTGCAGTTGAGTCCCTTTCCGGTGCATTTTATAGTAGGGTCAAGGAATTTTGACTTACAGCTTATAAGCAGATAAGTGTCATCATTCAGAACGACAGTATATGACATTTCGCCGTTTGTCATAAGGGTATAAAGATGATAGCCGCTTGCGTCAAGCAGTACAAGCTTGTTGTTGCTGAAACCCTTTTTCTTGATAGTGTATATCTGTCTGGACTTCTTGTCTTTGACAGCATATTTGTTTGTTCCGTTTATAAGTATCATAAGCTCCATAAATCATTCCTCCAGTATATCAATCAGAATTTCCAGTCCGTCTCCGATTTCCCCAGATGATATAGTAAGAGGAGGCAGAAGTCTTACTTTAGTTTTTGCCGTCAATAAAAGCAGTCCTCTGTCAAGTGCTTTTTTTACAACATCTCCGGCGTTTTTGGTTTTCAGTTCAATGCCAATCATAAGTCCCAGTCCGCTTATTGATTTTACCTCACTGCATTCAGAAAGTCTTTTCCTTAAAATTTCAGCCTTTTCGGCAACCGATTCAAGAAAACCGTCACTTTCAAGTCTTTCGGCAACTGCAAGACCGCCTGCACATGCAATCGGGTTTCCGCCGAATGTAGAGCCGTGAGTTCCGGCAGTAAGCACACCGCTGCATTTTTCATTGGTGAGACAAGCTCCCATGGGAATACCGCCGGCGATACCTTTAGCCATAGTGGTTATGTCGGCTTTTTTTCCGAAATGCTCTCCGGCAAGGAACTTGCCTGTACGACCTGCACCGGTCTGGATTTCGTCTGCAATAACCAGAACGTCTTTTTCAGCACAGAGTTGATAAACAGTGTCAACAAATTCCTGATTCAGAACGTTGACACCGCCCTCGCCCTGAACGTATTCCAGCATAACGGCACATACAGTATCATCAAGCTTTGATTTGAGGTCATCAATATCATTTGCGGTAACGTTCACAAAGCCCTCAAGGAACGGAAAGAAATAGTTATGAAAAACGTCCTGTCCGGTTGCGGAAAGTGTGGCAATAGTTCTTCCGTGAAAGGAATTAACGAGAGTTATAATATTGTGACGGTTTTTTCCGTACTTGTCAAAACTATATTTTCTTGCGATTTTAATAGCACATTCGTTGGCTTCCGCACCGCTGTTGCAGAAAAATACAGAATCATATCCGGATATATTACAGAGTTTTTCAGCAAATTCAGCCTGAACTGCCGTATAATAATAATTTGATGTATGCTGTACTTTCCGCACCTGTGCGCATACCGCATCAGCCCATTTTTCATCGCAGTATCCAAGTGAATTAGTACCGATACCACTTCCGAAATCTATATATGTCCTGCCATTTTCGTCAGTACAGTGCTGTCCCTCTCCGTTCTGCACAACAAGCGGATAACGTCCGTATGACTGCATAACGTGCTTATTGAATTTTTCAATTGTGTTCATATCAAAAACAAATCTCCTTAACTGTCTGTAATAATTTACGACAAATTCACATTTCTATATAATTATAACTCTCTTTGTGATATAAAATCAATATCCCTAACAGGCAAATAAGTAAATTTTCTGTTTATCCGTTATTATATTTATACAAACTGAGTGCCGATACCTTCATTTGAGAGTATTTCAATAAGAATAGAGTGAGGCACTCTGCCGTCAATGATTACGGTCTTGCGGACACCACGCCTTACGGCTTCAACGCAGCAGTCGATTTTCGGAATCATACCGCCGGAAATAATACCCTGTCTTTTCAGGAAAGGTACTTCACTGACGTTTACTTCCGGAATAAGCGTTGACGGGTCATTTTTGTCCCTGAGAAGTCCTGCAATATCCGTCATAAGAATCAGGTTTTCCGCACCAAGTTCAGCGGCAATTCTTGCGGCGGCTGTATCGGCGTTGATGTTGTATGTATTTCCCTGTTCGTCCGTAGCAACCGTTGCGATTACCGGAATGTTGCCATTTGCGAGAGCGTCAAGGATAGGTTTTGTATTTACTTCAGTGACTCTGCCTACCCAGCCCAAATCCTGACCGTCTTCTGTAGTTTCCTTTTCTGCCATAATCATTCCACCGTCAATTCCGCACAAGCCGACTGCATCACCCTTGTGCTGTGCAAGAAGCTGTACAAGTTCCTTGTTTACCTTTCCTGCAAGCACCATTTTTACTACATTTACAGTATCATCATCCGTATAGCGCAGACCGTTCACGAAACGGCTTTCAATGCCGAGTTTTCCGAGCATATCGTTAATTTCAGGACCTCCGCCGTGTACAAGTACGACCTTGACGCCTACCAGTGACAACAATACTATATCTGTCATTACAGCGTCTTTGAGTTCCTTGTTGGTCATGGCGTTGCCGCCGTACTTGATAACAAGAATCTTGTTGTTGTACTTCTGTATATACGGAAGTGCGTTTATAAGTATCTGCGACTTGTCGCTGTTTGAAATCTTTTCCATTATCCTGCCTCCATTATGAACGGTAATCTCCGTTTATCTTTACATAGTCGTAAGTAAGGTCGCAGCCCCACGCAACTGCTTTGCCTGCTCCGTTTCCGACTGAGATATTTATAATAATTTCTTCTTCTCCGAGAATCTCTTTAGCTTTTTCTTCGGAAAACTCCACGCCTGCACCGTTCCGGCAGACCTCAATAACGCCCTTGTCCGAGCCTATGGAAACATCAACTTTATTTATATCAAAGTCAGCGTCCGCATAACCTACAGCACAAAGGATTCTGCCCCAGTTGGCGTCTTCACCGAACATTGCCGCCTTGAAAAGACTTGATGTAATAACAGATTTTGCAACAGTTTCAGCAGTTTTTTCAGTATCAGCCCCGTGACAGATACACTCAATAAGTTTTGTAGCACCTTCGCCGTCACGAGCCATTTTGCGGGCAAGATTCATCATTACCGCATAGAGAGCGTTGACGAATTTTTCAAAATCATCGTTTTCCTTAGTTACGGAAATGTTTCCGGCAGTACCGTTTGCAAGGACGCAGACCATATCGTTTGTGGAAGTGTCCCCGTCAACGCTTACACGGTTGAGAGTTATTTTCACAACATCACTTAACGCTCTTTGTAAGAGTTCCGCAGAAATATCCGCATCAGTAGTTATAAACGTAAGTGTAGTAGCCATATTAGGGTGAATCATACCACTGCCCTTTAACATACCGCCCATTGTGCAGGTCTTGCCGCCCAAATCAAATTGTACAGCTACTTCCTTTACCTGAGTATCGGTTGTCATGATAGCTTCAACGGCTCTTGAATTTCCGTCATAAGTCAGACCCTCTGCAAGTTCATGCATACCATTTGCGATAGGCTCAATCGGGAGTATCTGTCCTATAACTCCGGTAGACGCTACTATAACATCATTGACATCTATTCCTGTTTCTTCCGAAACAAGCTGACACATCTTTTCAGCTTTTTCAACGCCGTCAGCATTGCAGGTATTTGCGTTTACGGAGTTTACAATAACGGCTTTTGCGATACCATTTTTAATGTGTTCTTTAGTAACGAGTATCGGTGCGCCCTTTACCTTGTTTGTGGTATAAACCGCCGCCGCTGTACACTCCCTGTCGGCAACAATCAGGGCGAGGTCGTTTTTCTTTTTAGCAGGAAGTGCATTATTTGCAACGGCTGAATTTTCCTCTGTAGCGGTGAGGGGGTTGTGGGCAAGTCCGCACTGAATGCCGTTAGCCCTGAAACCACCTGCGGCACATATTCCGCCGTCAACAAAAGTCACTCCTTTAACTTCTTTCAGATTCATTCTTTACATCTCCTTATTATCAAATCTTACATTAATCTGAGGGTCATAAAGTGGACAGTCAAATTCAAGCATAATATCAATTATCTTATTGAGACTGCTGTAATCCATACTTTCCGAACACTCAAAAAGTACAGCATTTTCATAAGCTTCAACCGTAAACGAACCGTTTTCCGATTCAAAATTATATTCATCAAGCCTGCACCAGTCCGAAAAAATATCGCTTACACGCCTGAGAATTTTATTTATATCAAGATTTTCAAGTCCGGATATATTTTCCCCACTGCATATTTTTTCATATACTTCATGACTGTCCGGATAAATGCCGTCCGTATTTCTCCAGAATACCAACTGTCTGCCCATATCAGACTCCTTTAACTTTTTTCAATCCCATAATCCTCTATTTTGTCAAGTATCTATACGCACCAATTCACAAAGAGCTTTATTCCGATAGGCAATATCGTTTCTTAAAGTAAATCCCTGATTTTCCCAGAAAGCGTTTCCAATCTCATTGTATTTGAAAACAAGCAGTGCCACTTTGGTTATTCCCTCGTTTTTCAAAGCCGAAAGACAGATATTCACAAGCTTTGTTCCGATTCCACGCCGTCTGTATTTTTCAGCAACGGACATATGGTATATATAACCTCTGCGACCGTCATTTCCGCTGATAATTACGCCCGCAATTTCACCGTCCTGCTCTGCGACAAAACAAGTTGACGGATTGCGTTCAAGAAAACGTTTTATTCCGTCATGAGAATCATCAACATTATTGAATCCCATGTTTCTACAGGACATCCAGAGAGCGTAAACGTTGTCATAATCTGAAATATTCATTGTTCGTATATTCATTGTCATACCCCCGCCTGAAACTTATACAAGACCTGTAGTTTCTTCAATGCCCATCATAATGTTAAGACACTGTACTGCCGCACCGCTTGCGCCCTTGCCGAGATTGTCAAGGCGTGAACACAATAATATCTGTTCGTCGTTTCCGAAAACAAACACCTGCATTTTATTGAATCCGCTGAGGGTATTCGAGGCAAGGAAAAATGCTTTCTGTTCGTCAGCGGACATAAGCGGCATTACTTCAACAAGTTTTGCATTTTCATAGTGTCTTGCGTACATCCCGTGGACTTCCTCAACGGTGATTTTGCTGTCAATCTGTCTGGTCTGCAACGGTACACTTACAACCATACCGCTGTAATAGTCACATATTATGGGATTGAACATCGGTTTATACTTCAGTCCGGAAACTGCCTGCATTTCGGGCAGATGCTTGTGCTGCTGGGAAAGCGCATACTGTCGTGGACTGCCATACTCATAGGGTTTTTCGTTTCCCTCGTAAACCGCAATAGCCTTTTTGCCTGCTCCGCTGTAACCCGAAGTCGCATACGCAAACACCGGAAAATCTTCCGGAATAATGCCGTTTTTTACAAGGGGGTAAACTATTGAAGCAAATCCGCTTGCATAGCAGCCGGGAACCGCCACTCTGTTGGAAGTCCTTATTTTTTCCCTGTGTTCGCCGGAGAGTTCCGGAAAACCATACGCCCAGTCCGGATTGATACGGTGAGCCGTTGAAGCGTCAATGATTCTTACATAGTCGTTGTCCACGAAAGATACGGCTTCTTTTGACGCAGCGTCCGGCAGACAAAGAAACGTATAGTCCGACATATTGATAAACTTAGCTCTTTCTGCTGAATCCTTGCGTTTTTCCTCGCTTATGCGGAGAATCTCGACATCATTACGATTTTCAAAACGCTCCAGTATTTTAAGACCGGTCGTGCCTTCCTGACCGTCTATATAGATTTTTACAGACATATTATTTCCTCCGATTTTTCTTTCGTTTGCTGACTTTTCTTTCATATTTTGCACGTTTGGGGTCTGTAAGGTCTGACTCGTCCTCAATCATCGAGTGCCAGACACTTATTCCGAGAGTCAGTACAACTATTATAGCAAACCACGCAATATGGGCTTTCGGGACAACCGCAATCCACAGACCCATTACAAGCTCCCCTAAAATCCATATCACGCCCATCAGTATTGTCAGACCCATTATAAATATTATATCTTTTTTCTTCATAAAATTTATATATCAAGAGATTTTTTGGCAATGGCAATCTGTTCCTTTACGGCTTCCGGCGAAGGTCCTCCCTCGGACTTCCTTTCACGTACACAAGTTTCAAGGTTTATTGCCTGATAAACGTCCTCGTCAAAAAGCTCCGTCATAGCCTTGTAGTCGTCAAGCGGAAGTGTTTCGAGAGTGAGATTTTTTTCGATACACTGCGCAACAAGCGTACCTGTTATCTTATATGCATCTCTGAACGGCATACCCTTTTTAACAAGATAATCAGCGCAGTCGGTAGCGTTTATAAAGCCTCTTGCGGCGGCGTTGCGCATATTGTCCTTTAAGACTTTCATTGTCGAAATCATTGGAATGAAAGTCTTTACACAAAGCTTAACGTTGTCCACAGCGTCAAAAATTGCTTCTTTATCTTCCTGCATATCCTTATTGTATGCAAGAGGAAGTCCTTTCAGCATGGAAAGAAGTGTTATTAAATCACCGTTGACACGACCGGTCTTTCCTCTGATAAGTTCTGTAATATCGGGGTTTTTCTTCTGGGGCATAATTGACGAACCTGTTGCGAATGCGTCATCAAGTTCGATAAACTTGAACTCCCATGAACACCACATTATAATCTCTTCGGAAAAACGTGAAAGATGTGTCATTATAAGCGATAGTGCGCAGTTAAGTTCAACGCAGAAGTCACGGTCAGAAACTCCGTCAAGACTGTTCGGCATAGGTGCGGTAAATCCTAATAATTCAGCGGTTTGCTTTCTGTTTGTTTTGTAAGTAGTTCCTGCCAAAGCTCCACTGCCCAGCGGACAGTAATTCATTCTTTTTGAAACGTCATCAAGTCTGTCGAGGTCACGCAGAAACATAAACACATATGCCATTAAATGATGCGCAAAAGTTATTGGTTGCGCTCTCTGCAAGTGAGTGTATCCGGACATTATTGTCTCTGTATGCTGTTCAGCCATTTCAACGAGCGTTACGGCAAGTTTTTTTACAAGGGCGTGTATTTCCTGAATTTCGTCACGCAGATAAAGTCTTATATCCACTGCTACCTGGTCGTTGCGTGAACGTGATGTATGAAGTCTTTTTCCAACATCGCCTAAACGTTTTGTGAGTTCTGCCTCAATGAACATATGAATATCTTCGGCGTTCGGGTCAAGCTCCAGTTTGCCGGAGTCTATGTCCGCAAGGATTTCTTTCAGACCGCCTATAATTTCAAGACTGTCCTCTTTTGTGATGATTCCGCAGTCGCCTAACATTGTGGCGTGTGCGATACTTCCCTGTATGTCGTGACGGTACATACGTCCGTCAAAGGCTATCGACGAATTGAAAGCGTTTACAGTATCGTCAATTTTTTTGGAAAATCTTCCAGCCCACATCATATCAGCCATAATTTTTTACTCCTTTTATTAATATAATTTATATATTGTTTTCCATTTCGTCCGTAGGTTCATAACTGATTTTCCAGTCAAGACACGAACCCAATACTCCGCAATCTGTACAGCGGTTTCCGATATATATCCATTTTACATTATGGTTTTCTTTCCGTATAAATCCGGCTTTTACATTATAACTTCCTGTTTTTCTGCATACGGGACATTTGCATAGTTCAGGACTTGCATCTTCCCATACATCAACGCAGTCAAGCAGAATTTTTTTACTTCCGCATTCAGTGCATTCAACCTGAATTGCTTCCTCATCATAATCGACCCATAATTTAAAAATATCTTTTCCGCACGAACGACAAACTACTGAATTTATATCAATTGACGGATTTTCAGAATATTCTTTCAGATATTCATCAATATCATCTGCACATTCGCTATGCCAGTATTGTCCGGATTTGTCAATCATTTTTATCTCTCCCATTTATAATTTTTTTAACGTGCGCCGTCCATATATGAACCATATGCCTGAGATTCTATTTTATCTATGCTCATTCTCTCAAACTCTGAAATCGTATCACATAGTTTTCTGTTATAATAAATGCAACATCTGTACACTCCATTACCAGTCATTGTATAGGAAGTATTTACGTTCACACGCCCATTGATACAGTAAACGATATATTCATGTTCATATATTACTCCTCTGAATAAAATATTCTGTTCTGTTATTTCAAAATAAGGATTCATATATTGCCTCCATTTATATTAATTTACATACAGACCGGATTTACTGTATTATATTTCTGCCAGCGGACTGTTTTCCATATCATAGCAGATTTTTGCGTGTGTAATAATATTTCCGGAACACAGCCTTTCAAGCCATTCTGTCAATTCTGTAATATCCGATATATCAAAATCATTTTCGGATATACTGCATTCAATATCAACACTTTCAGCGTCAGAACTTATAACGCATACTGCTTTATTATAAGTACAGTTTAAAGTTATCGTTTCTGAAAAGATACTTGCTGTATTATTTCCGGAAAAGTATTCATTTAAGTCCATATCGTCCGAAAATTCATAGTCCCCTGAATCTTCCGACCAGAAATGCGAAATGATTATATTGTCCTGTTTTATATCAAGGATTTCCCTTATGAAAAAGCCGATTTTACGGACGGGTATTCCGCTGAAAATAATGTCATAATATTCCATATACACTTACCTGAACTTTACTTTTTCAGTCTGTTTTGAATGTTCAAGATTGCAGAAATCATATGTTATCTCACAGCCGTTGTCCGACCACTCAATGTCGTAATTGCCGTGGTTGCGACCGCCGTCGTCGGTGCTTATGTGTCCGACAACAAAAGCATTATTATTGTCATCTATCTGATAAATAGTACCTCCGCCGTATAAAAGAAATGATTCCTCCTCAATGACAATTGTATGTTGTCCGTCTGTAAACTCATAGCACTCGGGATAATAGTCGTACAGGTCATCTGTTGTAACCATTGAAAAACTGAAACCGAATATTACATAACACAGTATTACACAACCACATGTCCGCAATATATTCCCTGAGATTTTCCATTTGGATTTTATTTTTTGAGCAATGAAAATAACAGTCGTTACAAACGCCGCAAGCACTGTAAACAGAAAAACAACAGCTAAAAACAATTCAAAATTATCACGCCATGATTGTGCGACAATTTCATTATTCCGATAAATATATGATATTTCCGGAGGGATTTTCCCTGCAAAGTAAGAAATAATACACGCAAGCAGACTTACGCCGACCGATAAAACAGATACAAGTCTTAATTTCTTTTCTGTTATTTTCATTCTGACCTCCATAATTTAAATATCACTTATCAGGTCATCTATAAATTCCTCAAAGCTGTCCGCTGTCTTATGCGAAAATTTAATAATATTACTGTAATTCAGCTCAGCCGTAAGTATTTTTCCGTTGTCGCAGTAATTTATTTCATTTTCATCACAGAAAATTTCGTGCGGACAGCAATAAACCGGAAAATCCTTATTATTAAGGTCAAAACAAATTCCGTCACCGTCCAGCGTGGAAGCAAATGTAAAAAATCCAAACGGAAGAATATTTGCACCGGGAATATATTCAGTATTTTCATCAATAATTCTTTTTATATCATAAAAAACCAAAGAATCAAAATTAACTTCGCATTCCGGAACAGTCTGAGAATATACTTCAATGAACATTTCCGGAAGTTTTCCGCTGGAAAGTTCATATAATCTGTTCAGTTCGTCCGTAATGGGCTGAACAAAAGAAATGTCGTCTAATGACTGCAAAAAACAATAAAATTTATTATCCATAATCAATCACCATTCAATATACTCTCAAAAATTTCCTTGTCGATAGTTTCCATATTATAGGTTATATTCAGGTCTTTGTCAACTTCAACGTGATACAGTTCAAAATATTTAATAGGGTCACCGCCGAACGTTGCATAACCTACGTATATATCAGATGTTCCGGACTTTATCGGTTTATACACTTTTCCGAAAACATCACCCTCAGTATTACCAATACCAAGCTTAATACCGTTTAAGACATAAAAGTCCTTGACTTCCTGTAAAACGCTGTTGTCGGAATTATAGTATTTTTCAGCGTTTCCACCGCCGCCCTCACACATATGCGATATACAAAGATTTCCGTTTTTCATAATGCCCGTTTCGTCATACTTTTCATATTCCATTTTATTCATAGCAGATTTACTCATAAATAAAATCACAAGCATTAAAACAAGTATTAATATCAGCTTGAATATAAAACATATAAAATCAAATACACCTTTGATTACATTCATATTTAAACACCTCATTTTGTCGGATTCTGTCCATAATAGCACAAGTTAACCATCATATGTTTCTAACTGAATCTTTTTTGTAAATTTTCGTATAATGGAAGGTCAATATCAAATCTGAAACCCACATTGATATGTACAAGTTTCCCGTCCTCAAAGAAAAGACTGTACAATGATTCATTAGTTTCCCTGTCGTTATATAAAACAGAGTCATCTGTAATATACTGATAGCCGTTGCCCAGAGCTTTTATTACATCGTCAAAACTGTCATACATTTTCACGCCGTTTATTACAAACGGCTCAACATCTTCGACTTTGCACGTATCGGGTAAAAGTACAATATTATATATCATAGTTTCATCATGAGGTTTAACTACTGTTGCGTTTGCAAGATATTTGTTTTTATATTCAAGCCTTGCAGGTACAAGGCGATTTTCCGAAGCTGACTTTACGTAATGCGAAAGTGAAAAATCATCACCGAGAAATTCCAGTGACAAAGGATATTCCAGTTTTTTATCGCAAAGATATGTTACATTCATTATTTCCTCAGTAGTCCAACCGTTTTCAGGAGGGTCGACTGTATCATATGCAATAATGTCATCTTCCTGTACTGTCGTTATTTCTGTTAAGGATTCTGTAGACTGTTGAGTTTCAGACGGAATATCATCTCCGCAGCCCGAAAGCGAAAAAAACGCTGTAAAAAGTACAGGCAATATAAATTTATATTTCTTAAACACTTATTCTCCTTTTGATAATGCAACATTAAAATATTCTTTAAGATAATTTTTTATTAACTGAGGTGTAACGGGTAACTGAGTATCAATAAACGGATATTTCAAATGCAGTTTTTTGTCGTTGGATATTATATGTATTCTATGGCTATTGTTTTCTATTCTGACATACCAGTAATAAACAGAATCATCAAATATAATTTTTCTTTTACCCTTTTCAGATACCATAAAATACCTCATTTTCTACTTTACAAATCATTTATTTTAAAGTACAACAGGCAGGAGTTACCCTGCCCGTGCAAACTTATTATATCAAATTACTTGTTGTTGCGTTTCTGGTCGAGTTTAGCCTTAACGTGAATCGGAAGACCAAACAGATTGATAAAGCCCTCTGCATCGTGCTGGTTGTAAACTTCGTCTTCGTCGAAAGTTGCAACTTCTTCATCATAGAGAGTATACGGAGATGTAACGCCTGCATTGATGATATTACCCTTGTAGAGCTTGAGTTTAACGTCACCTGTAACAGTTTTCTGGGTTTCAGTAACGAATGCGCTCATAGCTTCACGGAGAGGTGTAAACCACTGACCGTTATAAACAATATCAGCAAACTTTATGCTGAGATACTGCTTTACTCTTGCTGTTTCCTTGTCAAGACAGAGTGTTTCAAGAACTTCGTGGGCGTGGTAGAGAATAGCACCGCCGGGAGTTTCATAAACGCCTCTTGACTTCATACCAACGAGACGGTTTTCAACGAGGTCTGCAAGTCCGATACCGTTTTCGCCGCCGAGCTTGTTGAGAGTTGTAACAACTTCTGTACCGTTCATTTCCTTGCCGTCTATAGCTGTCGGAATACCCTTTTCAAAGTGAATTGTAACATATGTGGGCTTGTCCGGAGCATTTATCGGTGACACGCCGAGTTCAAGGAAGCCTTCCTTTTCGTACTGCGGTTCGTTTGCAGGATTTTCGAGGTCAAGACCTTCGTGTGAAAGATGCCAGATATTCTTATCTTTGGAGTAGTTTGTCTCCCTGTTAATCTTCAGCGGAATGTTATGTGCTTCAGCGTAGTCGATTTCTTCGTCTCTTGACTTGATATTCCATTCTCTCCACGGTGCGATAACAGCCATATCCGGTGCGAATGCCTTTATAGCAAGTTCAAAACGTACCTGGTCATTGCCCTTGCCTGTACAGCCGTGACAGATAGCGTCTGCGCCCTCTGCAAGAGCGATTTCAGCAATTTTCTTTGCGATTATCGGACGTGCAAAAGATGTACCGAGTAAATATCTGTTTTCATAAACTGCACCAGCCTGTACAGTCGGAAAAACATAGTCTTGAATAAACTCTTCCTTAAGGTCGAGGACGATGAGCTTTGAAGCGCCTGTCTTGATAGCCTTTTCTTCAAGACCGTCAAGCTCTGTACCCTGTCCCACGTCTGCTGAAACTGCAATAACTTCGCAGTTGTTGTAATTTTCCTTGAGCCACGGAATAATGATAGATGTATCAAGTCCGCCGGAATAAGCAAGAACTACTTTTTTAATTTCCTTAACCATTGTAAAAACCTCCTGAACTTATTGTTAATAATTATATTATACACTTATTCCGGATAATGTCAAGGGGTTTTGAATAAATATTCATA
>CAMWRL010000039.1 GCA_947176685.1 uncultured Ruminococcus sp.
ATATATTACCATAAGCTATATTATAGTACAATTTAAAGAACCAGTCAACCGTCTACAGTGCATTTTATAGAACTTTGTGATTTGTGCATAAATTTATAAGGAGGTTTATTATGTTTTTTGACCAACTGACAAAGGCTTGCCATATGCGTAATATTACAGTTACAAGCCTGACTCAACAACTGAAAATAAGTAAGAGCAACGTTACACACTGGAAAAATGGCACTTTTCCCAACAGCGAAGTGGTTATTCGCATATCAGAATTTTTAGGAGTTCCTACGGATTTCCTGCTCAAAGGTGACAAGGAAAATATTGCAGAAACAATAATAGGAACTAACAATCAAAATCCTACAATAAATAAAAGTCAGAACGTTGAAGTCAACGGAATAAAAAATGACAGTATATTAAATGCGTCATTATATGCCAAACAAATGAGCTTTGAGCATATAGAAATAAAATCCGGTGCCAATCTCAGCGGCAACGAAAAAGAACTTGTAAGGATTTTTGAAAGCCTGCCCATAAAAGAACAGATAAAGCTTATGAATATGGTTTACGAATTTGATGAGACGTACAGAAATCACGATAAATAATTGACTTTATGGGGAATCCGCTGTATAATGTATATAAAAGATTCCACATAAAGGAGCATAAAATTATGAGTTTCACAATCGAAAACGGCATACTCAAACAATATATATGGGAACATAACGATTTAAATATTACCATACCTGACGGGGTTACTTCTATAGGAAAGTCGGCTTTTTTCGGCAACAAAAAACTTACAGGAATAACTATACCTGACAGTGTTATTTCAATAGGAGACTGGGCTTTTTCCGACTGCAAAAAACTTATAAGCATAAACATACCTGACAGCGTTACTTCAATAGGAAATAAGGCTTTTAACAATTGCAGAAGCCTTACAGGCATAACCATACCTGACAGCATTACTTCCATAGGAGATGAGGCTTTTTCCGGTTGCCGTAACCTAAAAAAAGCGTCAGTACCTACCCACCTGCAAGGAAAACTTGACGGAGTATTTCCGCAACAAACGGAAGTAATCTACCGGAAAAAAGCAGGTTTTGAAATAAGCAACAGTATACTAATAGAATATATACAGGAAAACGGCGTTACAGATATTATCGTACCTAACGTGGTAACTTTCATAGGGAACAAGGCTTTTTACAATTGCTGTAATCTTAAAAGTATAACCATACCTGACAGCGTTGTTTCTATAGGAAAACTTGCTTTTGGTGATTGCAGTAACCTTACAGATATAACCATACCTGATGGAGTTACTTTCATAGACGAAGGGACTTTCCGAGCTTGCCAAAGCCTTAAAAGCATAACCCTGCCTGACGGAGTTATTTCCATAGGAAATTGGGCTTTCAGAGAGTGCAGTAATCTTACAGGCATAACCATACCTGACAGCGTTACTTCCATAGGAGATTATGCTTTTTACGGTTGCAGTAACCTTAAAACAGCCTCACTGCCTGCCCACCTGCAAGGAAAACTTGACAAAGTGTTTCCGGAAGACACAGAAATAACTTTCAGAAAAAATTCCGGCTTTGAAACAAGCAACGACATACCAACAAAATACATACAGGAAGACGGTGTTACAGATATTACCATACCTGACGAAGTTACTTCCACAGGAGACAAGGATTCTGACAATTACAGTAATCCTGAAACTGCATCATCACTCTACAATCAACTTGCCGGAGTATTGCAGGAAATAACCTGCCGAAAAAAGTCCGGCTTTGAAATAAGTAACAATATACTCAAAAAATACATACAGGAAGACGGCGTTACAGATATTACCATACCCGACGGAGTTACTTCTATAGGCTGTATGGCTTTTGACGGCTGTTGCAGTCTCACAAGTATAACCATACCTGACAGCGTTGTTTCCATAGAGGACAGTGCTTTTTCACATTGCATTAACCTTTTGTCCGTTACCATACCCGAAAACGTCACTCACATAGATAACTGCGCTTTCTATAAGTGCAGAAACCTGAAAACTGTTTCAGTAACATCACTTCCAGAAAAATGGCTTAAAGGAGTGTTTCCACGACACACAGAAATAATATACAAAGACTTTAAAATCAGAAACGGTATACTTACAAAATACTTCCGGCAGGACGGCATTACAGAAATATCCGTCCCCGACAACGTAACCGCCATAGGTAAAGGGGCTTTTGAATGCTGCGACAACCTTAAAAAAATCTCCATACCTGACAGCGTTACAGCTATAGACGATAACGCTTTTTCGCATTGCAGAAACCTTACAAGTATAAGCATTCCTGACGGAGTGACACATATAGGTAATACAGCTTTCGGGTGCTGCGACAACATCAAAAAAATTTCCATACCTGAAAGCGTTGTCAGCATAGGCGAAAACGCTTTCACACATTGCTACACGCTTATAAGTATAAACATTCCCGAAAGCGTAACCACAATAAACGAAAATATATTTACTTGTTGCTATAACCTTACGGAAATCAGAGCCGCAAAAAACAACAAATCATATTGCGATATAAACGGTGTACTTTTCAGCAGGGACAAAAAAACTATTATAAAGTACCCTGCCGGAAAGTCCGAAAGTACTTATACCATACCCGACAGCGTGATTTATATAGCAAGAGGGGCTTTTGACGACTGCGACAACCTTACAGCCGTATCTGTTCCGGAACATCTCAAAGACAGTATTAACGAAGTATTCCCGCAGCACATTGAGTTGACATACAGGAAAAAAGTTTCAGAAAAGGATAATTTCAGAATCAAACATTATGTACTTCTGAAATATATTGAACAAGCTGATATTTCCGAAATAACGATACCTGACAACATACTTATAATAGGCGAAAGAGCTTTTCACTGGTGCGACAGCATTAAAAGCGTACAAATCCCCAAAGGAATCGTTAAAATCGGAAACAGGGCTTTTTTGGGCTGCGAAAATCTTACAGAAATAAACATACCCGATACAGTAACCGTTATAGGCGAAAAGGCTTTTTATTACTGCGACAGTCTTAAAAGTATCTCTGTACCATCCCGCTTAAAGCAAAAACTTGATATTTATGATATTTTTCCGGAACGCACCGAAATAACTTACATATAAAAATTCCTTGACAATCCGCTGAATATATATTATAATATAAATTACCGGATTATTCCGGATATTATTACTATAAGGAGCGGTTTGAAATGGCTGTTAAAAAAATGTCCCGTGAAAGCTACAACAAACTTGTTGCAGAGCTTGACGACCTCAAAATAAATAAACGTAAAGAAGTGGCTGAAAGACTTAAAGTCGCTCGTTCTTACGGTGACCTTTCGGAAAACGCCGAATACGATGAAGCTAAGAACGAACAGGCTATTTTGGAAGCACAGATTGCTGAACTCCAGTACACTATTGACAACGCCGAAATTATTGATAACGCTTCAACTGATGAAGTCGGTATGAGTTCAATAATCACTATAAAACGTCTTGATAACGGCAAAACAGAAACTTTTACCATTGTAGGCACTAATCACGCCAATGTACGTGAAGGTAAGATTTCAGACGAGTCCCCTATCGGCAAGGCGGCTATGAAAAAGAAAGTCGGCGATATCTTCATTGTTGAAGCACCGGCAGGCGAACTGCGCTTTGAGGTTCTTGAAATCTCAAAATAATTTTCTATGAAAGGACGTTT
The DNA here is from genome assembly GCA_947176685.1 of uncultured Ruminococcus sp. Classification (GTDB taxonomy): domain Bacteria; phylum Bacillota; class Clostridia; order Oscillospirales; family Ruminococcaceae; genus Ruminococcus. The sequence continues at coordinate 3,684 of CAMWRL010000039.1, forward strand.
TATATGAACGAAAATATTCAGTCTCCTGTTCAGAACGAAGAACCCGAACAGGATATTAACATACTCAAAAAAGTAAGGCTTGAAAAGCTTGCTGAACTCAAAAACAACAACACTGACCCTTATACTGTCACAAAGTATGATGTTACCGCACATGCCGCTGAACTTAAGGCAAAGTTTGAAGCAGACGAAGCCCGAATCATCAGCGAGGCTGACGGCGACGAAGAAAAGTTACAAGCCGGTATGGAAGCAATTAAGGCTGTTGATTTCCGTATTGCAGGTCGTATTATGAGCTGGCGCAATATGGGTAAGGCTAACTTCATTCACATTCAGGACAGTACCGACAAAATTCAGGTATATGTCCGCATGAACGACATCGGCAAAGAAGAATTCAAAGAGTTCAAGAAATGGGACATTGGTGATATTATCGGCGTTAAGGGATTTGTTTTCAGAACACGTACAGGTGAAATTTCCGTTCACGCACACAAGGTTACACTTCTTTCAAAGTCCCTGCTCCCTCTCCCCGAAAAATGGCACGGTCTCAAAGACCAGGATATACGTTACAGACAGCGTTATGTTGACCTTATTGTAAATCCGGACGTTAAAGATACTTTTGTAAAAAGAAGTCAGATTATACGTGAAGTCCGCAATTATCTTGACGGTCTCGGCTATCTGGAAGTCGATACTCCGGTACTTCATACACTGGAAATCGGCGCAGCCGCAAGACCTTTTATAACTCACCATAACACGCTCGATATTCCTATGTATCTCCGCATAGAGACTGAACTTTATTTAAAGCGTCTTATAGTAGGCGGTTTTGAAAAGGTCTATGAAGTAGGACGTATTTTCAGAAATGAGGGTATGGACACTTCACACAATCCGGAGTTTACCACTGTTGAAATGTATCAGGCTTATACCGACTACATCGGTATGATGGACTTAATCGAAAATATGTACAGGACTATCGCAGAAAATGTCTGCGGTACTTCAAAGATAACATATCAGGGCGTTGAAATAGACCTCGGCAAACCGTGGGAACGTCTTACAATGGTTGAGGCTGTAAAGAAATATGCCGGCGTTGACTACAACGACTGGACAGATGACGCTTCTGCCCGTGCCGCCGCAAAAGAAAAGGGCGTTGCAGTTGATGAGGGCGAAAATGCTACCAAAGGTCATGTGCTTATTGCGTTCTTTGACGCTTTCGTTGAAGACAAACTTATCCAGCCGACTATCATATATGACTATCCGGTTGAAAACTCTCCCCTTGCAAAGAGAAAGCCGTCCGACCCTGCATTCACTGAACGTTTTGAATACTTCATTTACTGTCGTGAAATGGGCAACGCATTTTCGGAACTCAATGACCCCATTGACCAGAAAGAGCGTTTTGTAAAACAGGTTGAGGCTAAAAAGGCTCAGGGAGCTAATGCAGAAGTTGACGAAGACTTTGTTACAGCACTGGAGTACGGACTTCCTCCAACGGGCGGACTTGGTTTCGGTCTGGACAGACTCGTTATGCTCCTTACTGACAGCGCATCTATAAGAGATGTACTGCTTTTCCCGACTATGAAACCCATTCCGATTAACGGCGGTCGTCCTGTAAAGGAAGACGAATAATAAAAACACAAAAAGACGGTAAACTTTTCTGCCGTCTTTTTTATTGAAAAAGGAGTGATTTTTTTTGGAAACTTTTAATCAGATTGTTAAAAATATTGATGATTTTGTCTGGGGAATACCTCTTATATTACTTATAATGGGCTGCGGAATAATGTTTACTGTACGTATCGGATTCATACAGATTCGCAAACTTGGTACTGCTCTGAAATTCATGTTCACTGACGAAGAAAACGCTCACGGTGAAGTATCAAGTTTTGCGGCATTATGTACGGCACTGTCCGCAACTATCGGCACTGGAAACATTGTCGGAGTGGCAACTGCTATGAGTATCGGCGGTGCAGGAGCTTTGTTCTGGATGGAAATAGCCGCATTTTTCGGTATGGCTACAAAGTACGCTGAAGGACTTTTAGCTATCAGGTACAGGACTACCGACAGTCAAGGCGGTATTCTGGGAGGACCTTTCTATTATATTGAAAATGGTCTCGGAAAAAAATGGAAATGGCTTGGAAAACTCTTTGCACTGTTCGGACTTCTTGCCGGAGTTATGGGTATAGGCACTATCACTCAGATTAACGGCATAACTTCCGCCGCCAACGGTTTCTTTGACCCCAACGCCCAACATAACTTGTTATAACTGTTCTGGTTGCTCTCATCATAATAGGCGGTATCAAACGCATTGCATCAGTTTCAGAAATAGTCGTTCCGGCTATGATAGTTATATATGTTCTGTGCTGTCTGATAATAATATTCGGTCACATAACGGAAATACCTGCCGCTGTCGCAGACGTTATAAAAGGCGCATTCGGTCTGAAACCTGTCGCCGGAGGTGCTGCCGGAATATCCGTTGTTATGCTGTCAATGCAGAAAGGCATCGCAAGAGGTATTTTTTCCAACGAAGCCGGACTTGGTTCAGCACCAATCGCCGCAGCCGCCGCACGTACCAAAGAACCTGTACGTCAGGGACTTGTCACTATGACCGGAACTTTCATAGATACAATAGTTGTCTGTACAATGACCGGACTTGCAATTGTAATGGCTGGAAGTTACGAAAAAGAAGGTCTTGAGGGTGTCGCAATTACAACTGACGCTTTCCGTTATGGACTGCCTTTTCCGGAAAAAATATCCTCGCTGCTGCTTATGATGTGTCTTGCGTTCTTTGCATTCACAACCATTCTCGGCTGGAACTACTACTCAGAAAGATGTCTGTCGTACCTTGTCGGCTCAAAAAAATCAACAACTACTGTTTTCCGCTGGGTGTACGTACTGGCAGTCTTTGCGGGTCCGTACCTTGCTGTTGAAGCAGTCTGGAATATCGCCGATATATTCAATGGTCTTATGGCTCTCCCTAATATTGTCGCACTTATCGGACTGTCCGGCGTGGTCGTCTCGGAAACCAAAGACTACCTTGAACGCCACAAAAAAACTTGACAATATAAAACCGTTCTGTTATAATATAACTTATTAACTTGTATCAACCGGAGGAGTTATGCAGAAAGATAAGAAAAATATTGATGACGAAAAGTTAGACATAAAAAAAAGCGTTTTCCAGTCTGCCCGTGAAATTCAGGCACAGCGCAATGCTGAACTTCAACAGCAGGAACTTGAAATGCAGAAACAGATTGAATTACGCAAACGCCAACAGCAGGAGGAATATGACAGGAAAATTCAGGAAGAACGTCTTGAACTGATTCGTCTGAAACAGGGCGTTATTGAAGAAAGCGAAACAATCCACGAAGAAGCACCAGTCGAAATAAAACTGTCTTTATGGAAAAAAATAACCAACTTTTTCTATCATAACAAATGGTGGCTTTTTCTGGCAATATTCTTTGTTGCACTGGCAAGTTATCTGACATATACCTATATTATGCGTCCGAATCCCGATATGATAGTGCTTGTACTCTGCGACAACGAATATATCGGAAACTCCGCAAAGTTTGAGGACTATATCGAGACTTTCGCCGAAGACTTCAACGGAAACGGTGAAATAAAAGTCTCAACATACTATATTCCTTATTCCGACAACTCCTATGCCAACTACCAGACGGGCAACGAAACTAAGCTTACAACCGAAATACAGTCCGCCGAAGCCGTTATAATAGTAGGCGGTTCAAATATCAATCCGGTACTTGACCCCGAAAATACTCTTGTTGACCTGTCCGAAATCTATCCCGATAACGTTCAGGTGAGGAGCTATGGATTTTTCCTGAAAAATACCGAATTTGCCGAACGTATCGGCATACCGGAAGAAGAAGTTACGGGAGACTTGTATATAGGTATCAGAAAACCCCGTAATCTGCTTTATTCTGACATGGAGGATATGCAGAAAACTTATGACAGGGACTTCCCGATACTTGACAAAATCATCAACGACCTGTCCCGAAAATAAAAACAAATTTATCCCTGTTCTTCTCATAAGAACAGGGACTTTTTTGGCAGGCTGACTGCTATACTTTATGTACAGTAGTCTTTGAATGTGCGCTTGTATATCCGCCGGAAATCTCTTTTAAATTCAACATAAAGCTCAATATCTTCCTGAATCGGTATTCTGCCGTTATTAAGTGCTTCATAAACACGCTGTCCGGCTTCTGCGCCGTCCGCCGAAAGACTTCCTGTACGTTCTTTCACATCATTCCAGCAGTTGCAGACCGCTATACAGGAATTTTCGGGACTTTTTCCGTCAGAATCAGTTATTTTCATTTCCTTTTCTGTCGGGACGGTCTGAATCAAATCAAGGTACATAAACGGCGGCAGCAATATTTCCGCCTCATCTGGTTTTGCGTAAAAGTCAAGCACTTCCGCAACATTGATACAGGAAACACTTTCCGGAATAAAAAACTTAATTAAAGTAATCCCCTTACGGTCACGATAGCTGTCCAGAAAACCGCCCGTTGATGTTGATGTAAATGAAACAGTATTATTTGTATTCCATATGGGCAGAAAATCATTGTATCTTTCCACACGGTATGTAATAACATCTCTTTCGGCACGGCATTTATAAAACGCCGAAAACATATTGTCATAAAAGTCAAGCAGTCTGTCAACATCGTCCAGTACCGCCGGATTCAGAAACTTTCCCTCTGCGGTACGGGCTTTTTCCGTGCCTATGCCGTCATAAAACAGCGAATTGAGTACAAGATAAGCTTTCGGTTCACTCCAGAAGCCGTCATTTCCGGAAACGTCCCCTATATAGTACTTCAACCAGCGTTTTTCCTGATTATTTAAGCACTGACTCATGTATCGCAAAATGTCGGGGAATGCCCTGCGACATAATCGGATTGAGTTCTCCCCGTATCAGCGGCAGGAAATACGGAAGTGCAAAATCCCTGATATTGTTTCCGGCAGAATTTATGTATTCTTTCGGGAGTTTCTTTTCGTTGTTGGCAACCTCGTAAGCATCTGCATTTTCAATAACAACAGTGTACGGCATATCCGAAATACGCCGGAATACCATAACTTTTCCGGTCTGTCCGTTCAACGCACATTTAACGCCCTCTGCACCAATGCTTTCAGCTTCGTCAATGTCCGTCTTTGACGCAAGGTGTGAAGAACATCTCTGCATAACGTTGAGTTCTACGGAGCGCACTTTACAACCGATTTCACTGCGTATAATGTCTTCAAGGTACTTGCCTATTCCAGAAAGATACTTATGACCGAAGTTGTCCACAACACCCGACTGCACGCCTTCCGGAACTTCTATCCCCTCAGATACTGCAACTATTACAGCCTTGTGTTTTGACATTTCCTGTTTTACGTCCTGTAAGAAACTTTCAATTGAAAAATCCGCTTCCGGCACGTACACAAGGTGCGGTGCAGTTTCGCCCATTGCGTGAAGTACAGCACTTGACGCTGTAAGCCAGCCTGCGTGACGACCCATTACTTCGACAACGGTTACTGACGGCATACTGTAAACAGTACTGTCCCTTGTAATTTCGTGCATTGTGGTTGCAACGTACTTTGCGGCTGAACCGAATCCGGGTGTATGGTCTGTAACGCACAAATCGTTATCAATGGTTTTAGGTATTCCGATTACTTTCACATCAAGGTCTATCGTTGCGAAATATTCAGACAATTTGTTTACAGTGTCCATTGAATCGTTGCCGCCTATGTAGAAAAACGCTCCGATATTACGCTGTCTGAGTGTGGAAACTATTTTCTTGTAAACTTCCTCGTTTTCACGCCAGTCCGGAAGCTTGTATCTGCACGAACCCAGTACCGTTGACGGCGTTTGTCTGAGGAGTTCAATGTCGTCATTCGTAAGAAGCATTGACTTCAGGTCAACAAGGTGGTTTTCAATAATGCCCTCGATACCGTTTATAGAGCCGAATATTGCATCAATTGACGGTTCTTTGAGTGATTCCCTGAAAACTCCCACAAGTGAAGCGTTTATTGCACATGTAGGTCCGCCCGACTGCGCAACTGCTATGTTCATCATAATATCAGCCTCCGTTATGTATTATTATATTCCAAGTAATTCATGTCCCTGAATAATTGAACCGTTTGCATCAAAACTTCTGAATACCTCCTGCTGCGTATTATTGAAGTTATTTAGATTGTTGTCTGCCTCATCACGGGCAGCCTGAAGTAGCGGCTTTTTCTTTACCATAAGGAATACGCCGCCTGCAATTCCGCCTATGCCTCCTATAATCTTCAAAGCAACCGGCATAAACAGAAAACATATTACAGCCGCTATAAATGCCACTGTTGTAAGCGTCTTGTTTGAGGAGAGTGCAGAATCTGCATCAGCCAGTACCTTTTTGAGAGAATTAAGAGCAGTTTCCTTTTGGGCGTCTACCGGTGATGACGACTGATATATTACTTTATTTCCATCGCCGGAAATATACATAGGATAGTTATTGCCATTGTACTCTACATTGACATTGTAGATGCCCATAATAAGTTTTTCGTCTCTTTCCTTTGTAATCTTGCCGGGAATAACGCTCAGATTGCGGTAACCGTCCATACCCTGAAGCTGACCTTTTGCCATACGCACACAAGATTCTTCAACATTCGGACGGATATATTTACCAAGAAGTTCATTTGCCGGACGTGTAAATTTAACTACTTCAATAGTCGCAGGGATTTCAAGACTTTCAGCGTCAACAAGTGTATTGATATGATAATCTTTATACATATTATCAATAACATTGTCATAATCGGAATTACCCGAAACTATTCCTTCAACTGTTGCATAAACGTTTCCTCCGAACGGTGTCCAGTTAGTATCCGTAACAGTCCGTGAGTTTCCGCTGCTGTCATTGACAGTTCGCTTGACATTGTTTGCAGTCTGACAGGTAAAGGCGGATTCCCCCGTATAACAGTAATAGTAAGCCGGAAGGCATACACATTTACATGAAGTAATTCTTGCGCTTTCAAGAACGTCTGACGGTGCGGCAGGATTGGAGGTAAGAAAATCCCTCACATATTTATAAAGCGTCTGCGGTTGTGCATTGAAAGGTACGCCGCTGGTCACACCCTCATTGCTGAAAATTTCCTGACAATTTCTGATACTTTCTACTGTAAAAGCCGTACCACAATATTCACACTGTCCCGAAACAGAGTTTATATTCCCTAAAACTGCCCCGCAGTTTTCACAACTATAATTTTTCACAACTGGCATATAAACCACTCTCCTTATAATAAATTCAATACTCATATTATACACTTTGAGACATAATCTGTCAAGACTTTCAAATAATTTCCACAATACCCCTCTAACTCAACCGGAATAGCCTTTGATAATTCTGCATATTCTTTAAAAAAGACAGGAGGTTTTTTTCTATGAAAAAGATTACACGCAGAATTATAAGCGGAATAATAGTATTCGGATGTGCTGTGTCCGGACTTACTGCCCTTGCCCACATAAACACTAAATCCGACAACAGTTCCGTACCTGTTTCGCTGATGTCGTCCGCTGACGAAAAACCGGTTATTATTCTTGACGCTGGTCACGGCGGTTTTGACGGGGGATGCGTTTCCGTAAACGGCACTTGCGAAAAAGGCATAAACCTTAATATACTGCTTACTCTCAGGGACTTGCTGACCGTATCGGGCTATCAGGTGGAAGTTACCCGTGATACGGATATTTCCATTCACGACAACGGCGTTGAGGGTATCGCCAATCAGAAAAGTTCCGACATGGACAACAGGCTCAAGCTCTTCAACAAGTATGACAACGCTGTATGTATTTCCATTCACCAGAACCAGTTTACAGACCCACGCTACAACGGTGCGCAGATGTTCTATTCCCAGAGCAACCGCCGTAATGAAAATCTTGCACGTTCCTTGCAGAATAAGTTTGTGGAGTTTCTCCAGCCCGACAACACCCGTGAAATAAAACAATGCGGTAAGGAACTTTTTCTGTGCTACTACAGCAAAAATCCTACAGTAATGGTTGAGTGCGGATTCCTGTCTAATCCCGATGAAGCGGCACTCCTGACTGACGAAGACTATCAGCATAAAGTAGCTTTTACGATTTTTGCCGGAATAAACAATTTTCTTAACTCCAAATGACTCTATGTGAAAATAAAGTGAAATCCTTTGGATTATATTGACATTTCGGGAAATAAGCATTATAATTAATAGGATATTATTTCAGATGCTTTAAAAAAAGGACTGCAAAAAAACTTTAGGAGGCGATTTTATGGCATTCTGCAAATACTGTGGAAAACAACTGGCTGACAATGAAACCTGTAATTGCCGCACTCCACGGGAAACATATACTCCGGACATAGATTCGGACGGCATTGGTCAGAATACGGACAATTCTGTTGCTGAAACAAAAAAGACAAAAAATAAAAAATATCTGATTATTCCGGCTGTACTGATTGCAGCGGCTGTACTTTTTGCCGGAATATCGTACTCCGCCGGCTCTTACAAAAGACCTTTGAAAAACATCGTCAGGGGCATAAACAAAAATAATATTGAACTTATTCTGAAACAGGTTATGACGGACGATATGCTGGAAGATTTCAAAGAAAACGCCGTTGATGATGATGAAGACTGGAAAGATTTCTGTGATGATGCCAATGATGGTATTGAAGAACTCAAGGAATATATTGAGGACGATTTCGGAAAACATTTTAAAGTATCTGCCGAAATACTCAGCAAAACAGAAGCAAAGAAACGTGAAGTGAAAGGTCTTGAAAAAGTCTGCGATTCCCGAAATATGGACTGCACTATAAAAAAAGCCTATAAACTCAAAACTGAACTTAAATTCAAGGGCAGGGACGAGGAAAAAAGTATGAAATTATATGTATATTCCGTGAAACTCAAGGACGACGGCTGGAAGATTATGCTTGATGAAGAAACTCTTGATGATTTTGAATATAACCTTGATGACATTATTGACACAAAAGTATACAGGGAAATTGCTGATGATATTTTCACAAAAAATTTTGAAGCATTTTCGTAATATTTCCATTTATTGACATATTATTACAGATGTGATAAAATATAATTT
>CAMWRL010000040.1 GCA_947176685.1 uncultured Ruminococcus sp.
GTCCCAGATTGTTGCTTCGGCTGAAATATATGACCGTTTCGCAATTGCGGCGGCGGACTTTGAATCAGATGACATAAGACTGGCAGCTCCTCAGGCGGCGGACGAACTATTGAGCATTACCGGCGTTGACGCTTCATTTGTTGTCTACAAAACCGGAAATACTGTCAATATTTCCGCACGTTCATACGGAACTGTCAATGTACAGATAATTATGGAAAAACTCGGCGGAGGCGGTCACCAGACTATGGCAGCTACCCAGATTCCGGATATAACGGTCGATGAAGCAAAATTTAAACTCAAGTCGGCTGTTGATGATACTGATTATTACGGAAAAGATACATAACTTATTTTTTTCCGTTATATATAATATGAAAGGCGGTTTTATCAAAATGAAAGTTATTTTTTTACAGGACGTAAAAGGTTCGGGCAAGAAAGGTGAAGTTAAAAACGTTGCTGACGGCTACGCACGTAATATGCTTATACCGAAAGGCTTCGCCGTTGAGGCAAACGCAAGAAATATGGCTGAACTTGCCGGACAACAGGCTTCTGCACAGCACAAAATCGATATGGAAATCAAGTCTGCCAAAGAGTCCGCTGAAAAACTCAGGGGTCAGAAAATCACCATTACTGCAAAGGCTGGTTCAAATGGAAAACTTTTCGGCTCTGTAACTGCCGGAAACGTTGCTGATACCATAAAAGCACAACTCGGTATTGACGTTGACAAGAAAAAAATCTCACTCAGCACGGATATCAAGAATTTTGGTTCATATAATGCAGTCATAAAACTCTATAACGGCATTTCCGAAAAAATTGATATTGAAGTGGATGAAGGCTGATTGCGGTGACACTTTATGGATGAAAACAATTCGCTTTTCTCCTCACGCCCCCTCCCCCATAATATAGAAGCTGAACAGTCAGTTATAGGTGCGATTATCTCCGACCCGTCCGTAATTCCGGAGGTTATGGAAATCATAAAGCCGGAGTATTTTTACAGTCAGCAGCACAGGGAAATATATTCGGTAATCGCAAGAATGTATACGGGCGGACAACCTGTTGACCTTGTAACCGTTCTCAACGAAACGGAAAAACTCAATATATTTGAAACTCCGGCAGAGGGCAGGCATTATCTTGCTGAAATCGCAAATACTCTGCCGTCAACTGCCCATACATCAAGTTATTGTAATATAGTCGCAGAAAAATACCTTATACGAAGTCTTGCAAATGTTGCCGGAAATATTCTCGAAAGTATACGCTCAGGTGAAAACGACTCTCAACTGCTTCTTGATTCGGCAGAACAGCAGATTTATGACATACGTCAGGGGCGTGACAACAGCGTTCTTTCGCCGATTTCTGACGCTATACTCGAAGCTTATGACCGTCTTGGCAAAATCAACGGTCCTGACAAGGAAAAATATATCGGCGCACGTACCGGATACACGTTGCTTGACAGTATAATATCCGGTCTGAATAAGTCCGACCTTGTTATAATTGCGGCTCGTCCGGCTATGGGTAAAACGGCTTTTGCTATGAATATCGCTGTAAACGTCGCCAAACGCACCGAAAAGGACGTTGCTGTATTTAATCTGGAAATGTCAAGGGAACAGCTTGCACTGCGTATGCTGTCAACTGAATCTCTTGTAAACTCGGAGCGTCTGCGCAATGGCAGAATCACAGGTGACGAATGGGTAAACCTTGCAACAGGTGCGGGCTATCTCAGTACACTGCCGATATTTATTGATGATACCGCCGGTATGACTGTTCAGCAGATAAAGTCAAGGCTCAGAAGAGTCAGAAATTTAGGACTGGTTATTATTGACTATCTCCAACTTATTACTTCGACTTCACGTTACAACAACAGGGCTGTTGAAGTCTCAGAAATAACCCGTCAGCTTAAGATAATGGCAAAGGAACTCAATGTGCCTGTAATACTCTTGTCTCAGCTTTCCAGAGCAGTTGAGGGTCGTAACGACAAACGCCCTATGCTTTCTGACCTCAAAGAGTCCGGCTCTATCGAACAGGACGCAGATATTGTACTGTTCCTGTATCGTGACTCTTACTACAACAAGGAAAGTACAAAACAGAATATTTCCGAATGCATAATAGCCAAAAACCGTCACGGCGAAACAGGTACAGTTGAACTTATATGGGACGGTCGTTATACACGCTTCTCAAATCCCGACTACAGCAAATCAGCGGAGAATTAAAATGACAGATGAAATCTTTTCTTTTATTCAGAAACATAATATGATTATCAAAGGCGATACTGTTATATGCGGACTTTCGGGCGGTGCGGACAGTGTCTGCCTTCTTCTTGTGATGTGCGGACTTCAGAATAAAATCGATTTTACTGTAAAGGCTCTGCACATCAACCACTGTCTGCGTGGCGCGGAAAGTGACCGTGATGAAAATTTCTGCCGTGAACTCTGTACAAAGCTTGATGTACCTTTTAAAGCAGTGTCGTGCAACGTGGCGGCTTTCGCAGAGGAAAAACAGCTCTCGACCGAGGAAGCCGCACGGATATTACGTTACAGGGTATTTGCGGAAAACTCATCCGGTGCAAAAATCGCAACAGCTCACAACGCAAACGACAATCTCGAAACAGTGATTTTCAATCTTGCGAGAGGTTCGGCATTGAAGGGCATTTCCGGCATACCGCCCGTAAGGGACAATATAATACGTCCTTTGCTTGCTGTAAGCCGTCAGCAGATTGAAAACTATCTCAAAATCCTTAATCAGGACTATGTTACCGACAGCACAAACCTTTCCGATGACTACACAAGAAATAAAATCCGTCATCAGATACTGCCGGTACTTTGCGCAATAAACCCGTCACTTGTTGAAACTTCCGTAAACTCCCTTGAAACGCTGAGGACGGAAAATTCCCTCATAGAAGACCTTACCCGACAGGCGTTGACGGATTCCAGAAACGGCAACTCTCTGCACGGTCTTGAAAACTTCCACGAAGTTGTCCGCCGCAGATGTATCGCCCGTCTGTTATCTGAAAATTCCCTGCCCTATTCCCATAACCGTCTTGCCGAAACGGACAGCATTCTTATAAACGGCGGTAAGATTAATATTTCGGGAGATATTTTTTTCATTTCGGACGGTCACTCCGCTGAACTGAAAAAAATCCCTCCTGTTTCCGAACCGGAAAACGTTTCGGCTGAACTCCGGAACGGTGAAAACAGTATCTTTCCGGACAGAAAATTGCTTTGTGAGATAATTTCGGGCGAAGATTTACAGAAAATCCAGTCTGTTCATAAAAAATTAACATTTTATCTGTTGGATTATGATAAAATAGTAGGAAGAGTTATTCTGCGCAATCGCCGTTTCGGAGACAGAATAAAGCTTCAGGGAAATAATTTCACATCATCGGTCAAGAAACTTATCAATGCTAAAGTTCCGTCCGACCAGCGTCAGCGGCTTCATTTCCTCGAAGACCAAAACGGCACTGTCTTTGCAGAAAAACTCGGCATTGCGGAGCGTGTCGCTCCCGACAACAAAACCGTGAGATTTATGAAAATCTCAATAAAAAACAAATAATAAAAGATTGGAGTGGATTTTTTGACACCAAAAAAGAACAGAGGTATTTTCACTTATCTGCTTGTTATGCTGATTGCCGCTTTCTGTATTTACTTCGTAAGCACAAGGCTTTCCAGTACGGCAAACAAAAACGACTATACAAGCATTATAAGCAAATTCGATAACTATGAAGTCTCATATTATCAGCTTGATTTGGGTACAGGTGAACTTACTTACCAACTCAGAGATGAAGAAATCAAACGCAAATATGAAGTCCCAAACGTAAATATATTTCTTAACGATACGGAAAATTACCGTCAGGAATACAACAGGATGCATCCCGATGCCCCTCTTAAACAGGACTACATCAAAATTACCGACAGAACGTGGCTTTATTCACTTATACCGGTAATACTTACTGTTTTACTGGGAATAGCTATTCTGTACTTTATGATGAAACAAAGCGGCGGAGGAAGTAAATATTCGTCTTTCGGCAAAGCCAACCTCAAAAATCAGACAGGCGCAAGAAAAGCAACTTTTGCGGACGTTGCCGGTGCTGACGAGGAAAAACAGGAACTTGAAGAAATCGTTGACTACCTCAAGAATCCAAAAAAATACAGGGAAATCGGTGCTAAAGTCCCCAAAGGCGTTTTGCTTCTTGGTCCTCCCGGTACTGGTAAAACGCTTCTTGCAAGAGCAGTCGCAGGTGAGGCAGGCTGTCCGTTTTTCCCGATTTCAGGCTCGGACTTTGTTGAGATGTTTGTCGGTGTCGGTGCTTCTCGTGTGCGTGACCTCTTTGAACAGGCTAAAAAACACTCTCCGGCGATAATTTTCATTGACGAAATTGACGCTGTAGGTCGTCATAGAGGCGCAGGACTCGGCGGCGGTCACGACGAACGTGAACAGACTCTCAATCAGCTGCTTGTCGAAATGGACGGCTTCACCGGAAACGAAAGCGTTATAGTTATTGCCGCAACAAACAGGCGTGATATTCTTGACCCTGCACTGTTAAGACCCGGACGTTTTGACAGACAGATTGTAGTTGGCTATCCGGACGTAAAGGGTCGTGAAGAAATCCTTCACGTTCACGCAAAAAACAAACCCCTTGCCCCTGATGTTGACCTCAAAATCATCGCTCAGACCACACAGGGCTTTACGGGAGCTGACCTCGAAAACCTCCTCAATGAAGCCGCTTTGCTTGCCGCACGTTCGGAGCGCCTTGCAATTACAGAAAAGGACATTGAAGACGCTACTATGAAAGTTATCGCAGGTCCTGAAAAGAAGTCAAGGATAGTTTCGGAACACGACAGGCGTGTTACAGCTTATCACGAAGCAGGTCACGCAATAGCCGCATATAACCTTGCCACACAAGACAAGGTACATCAGGTTACAATAATTCAGCGTGGTATGGCGGCAGGACTTACCGTTACCAGACCCGACAATGATGACCAGCACGTTTCAAGAAACCAGATGCGTGAAAGTATTATAATGCTTCTGGGCGGTCGTGTGGCTGAAGAAATAGTTCTTGATGACATATGCACGGGTGCTTCCAACGATATAGAACGTGCAACTTCTACCGCAAGAAATATGGTTACAAGGTACGGTTTTTCAAAGAAACTCGGTACAGTGGTCTACGGTTCGGACAATGATGAAGTTTTTCTTGGCAAGGACTACGGTCATACAAGAAACTACAGCGAAGCAGTTGCGGCAAAAATTGATGAAGAAGTTTCCTCGATTATCCAGAAGGCTTACAGTGAATGTACTGTAATTCTAAATACACACATTGACAAACTCCATCTTCTTGCAAGGTATCTCCTCAAATTTGAGAAAATTGACGGGGACGACTTTGAAAAGCTTATGAGAGGCGAAATTACTGAGGACGTTCTCGTTGATACTTCCGGCAGTGACGATACTATGGAAATTTCAGAATAATTCTTTCCGGACTGCTGTTAAAATATAACCGGCAGTCCGGACTTTTTCAGAATATAAAAACAGGAGATAATAAAAATGGACAATAAATACTATTCCAAACAGATAAACTCTATTATCAGTGAAGTGAAAAAAGCTGTTATTGGCAAAGACCAGATTATTATAAAAGTTCTGCTTGCCATTCTCTGCAAGGGTCATGTGCTTATAGAAGACATTCCCGGAGTGGGTAAGACTACTCTTGCACTTGCCTTTTCCAAGGCTCTCTCCCTTGAACACAACCGTATGCAGTTTACACCGGACGTTCTGCCGTCCGATGTAACGGGTTTTTCCATATACAACAAGAATAACAATACTTTTGAGTTCCGTGAGGGCGTGGCTTTCTGCAACCTTTTCCTTGCTGACGAAATCAACCGTACTTCCAGTAAAACGCAGTCCGCACTCCTTGAGCTTATGGAAGAAAAAAGTATTACTGTTGACGGTGTAACCCATAGACTTCCCGAACCATATACAGTAATCGCCACTCAAAATCCTATAGGTTCAGCAGGTACGCACAATCTGCCGGACTCCCAGCTTGACAGATTTATGATAAAACTCAGTATGGGTTATCCGGATTTCAACGGCGAAGTCTCCATACTAAAGTCCAAAGCCAACGACAATCCGCTTGCAAACGTCAACCCCGTTGCAAACGAAAACACTATTCTGGAGCTTCAGGAGTATATTTCCAACATATATATCGATGACAGAATCTATGAATATATAGTCTCACTTTCGGCGGCTACCAGAAATCACCCTATGCTGAAACTCGGTATCAGTCCCCGTGGTACGCTTGCCCTTATGAACATCTCTCGTGGAATCGCCGTTGCTATGGGTCGTGATTACGTGATTCCGGACGATATATCGTATATCTGCCGTGATGTCTTTGAACACCGTGTAATGCTCAACTCAAAAGCAAAGCTTTCGGAAATCACCGCCGGAGACGTTATAAACGAAATTATCAAATCCGTATCCGTTCCCAGAATAAAAGGGTGACTGCTATGTTGATGGCTAAAATACTTTTTCTGATGCTTATAGTAGTATGCATATTCTTCTACATATTATATATGTGGAACTTTTCTCTTGTACTGCTGGTAATATTCATAGCACTGCCGGTGGTGATGTTCGTGACAACCCTTATAACTAAACTTTCAACAAAGGCTGAATTTTCGGTATCTTCAAAGACCACTCCGAAAAACACCTCGTTTCCGGTACAGTTGTGCGTTACAAATAACAGTATTTTTCCGGTAGGAAAAGCCGAAGCCCATATTGAATACTACAATATATTCAACAACCAGATTAACGAGTTTGAAATGATGTTCCCGTTACAGGCACGCAACAGTCAGCGTGTGACGTTTCAGCTCAGTTCAAAGTACTGCGGTATACTCAAAATCCGTTCCGCATATATAAGCCTGTATGACCCTTTGAGAATATTCAGGTTCAGAACCGGCAGAAATATAACAGCCGAAATTGCCGTAATGCCCGAAATCCACGAAGTCAGCGGGTCTATAAGCTATACCGACCGTGAAAGCGAGGAAAGTTCGGTATTTTCGGAAAACACCGCCGGAGACGACCCGTCAGAAGTATTTGACCTGCGTGACTACGTTATTGGCGACAAACTTAACCGCATTCACTGGAAACTGTCCTCAAAAAAAGATGACCTTATTGTCAAGGACTACAGTATGCCTGTTGATGTTCCGTGTATGCTTTTCATCAACCTCAAGTGTTATGAGGATTCGGAATATACCTTACCTGTATTCGACACCCTTGTCGAAACACTTATATCTATATCGCAGTTCCTTATTGAAAATGAACGTATTCACACAATAGTTTACTATAACGCTTCAAAGCGTGACTTCTGCGAAGCAGACATAACCAGTCCGGAAGTACTCGCAGAAACTGTCAGAAATATGATACTTTCGGTAAACGACAACCTTTACTGCGAACCGCCGGAAAAATATTTTCAGGTAAATCCAAATATTTCACTGTCGTCATTCACGTTTATAACGTCTGCGCCGGACACTCCGGTACTTCACTATATCGAGGAAAATATAGATGCCGATATACGCAATGCCGTTATTATAGTAAAGTCTCCGGAAGCCGCCGATGGTGTCTGTACTGGACTTTCAGAACTCAATACAATACCTGTTGTAATAGGCAGAATATCATCGTCCGTCAGGGACATTGAACTCTGAGGGGGATTTTAAGAATGAAAAAAAAGGTCACACCAAACAATAACGGTGTTATAATATGTGACAGTATAGTAATGTCTGTCAAGAAAAAGCGTCCCAATACCCGTAAGTCAGAAGCCGTAATTATTTCTGTAATGGGCTTTGTGTCAGTTATAATGTCGTTTCTGGGAATGTTTCAGTTTAAATATAATCATAGTCAGTTTATGCTTGCGGCTGTTGTGCTGTCGGCGTTGTATATAACGGTTGCCATTATCGGTAAACGTGCCTTGTGGATAATGCTTGTATCAGTGGCGGCGTTTGTCGGACTGGCGTACAGAAAAATAACCGTTATTGCTGACGGATTCCGGTTTATCTACAATGTTATTTACAGTGATTCATACCATACCGAAATACATTATTACAAGTCCCTCAACCCTCTGCTTGAAGAAGAATCTGTTACAGTATTCTTTTTATTCTGTATATGGCTGCTGGCAATGATTATATATTTCTTTACAATATATCACCCCAACCCGATTCTGCCGCTGCTGGCGACTTTCCCGATAATTGAAACAGGTCTTTACAACGGTATCGAAATCCCTATTTTCTGGGGAGTTATGACGATTGCTTACTGGCTGGCACTTCTTGCTATGTCCACTATAGATGTCGGCGAAATAAACGGCGGTACAAGCGGATTTGTGCGTAAAGACAACGTTTTCTTCCCCAAAAGACAGATGCGGCTCAAGGTTACTGAAAAGTGCGGACTTTTTATAATCTCAACAGTTCTGATAATAACTGCCGTTTCGGTACTGGTAATAAACATCTCCGGTTACAAGAGAAGTGACGAACTTAACCGCAAGCGTACTGAAATCCGTGACGCTGTAAACTCGTTCTCTATGGAAAACCTTGCGGAAAGCGTTTCACGAATAACAAGCGCATTCGGCTTTGAGTTCAAATACGAAAACCATAAGCTTGGTACTACTGACCGCCTGAAATTCAAGAACACTACAGACCTGATTGTTACTTTCGACCAGCCGCAACAAAGTGCCGTCTATCTCAAAGACTATACAGGGTCAGTTTACGGCTACAATGAGTGGTCAGACCTAAGTGACGATAAATATAATGACAGGTTGTTTTCCGACTTTGAAAGGTTTGAAGTATATCCGCAGGACTTTGCATCACTCTTTTCAAGAAATGTTATTCCGGACGTTCCGACAGGCACGGTATGGATTAATTCAAAACTCCGTGATGACAAGAGCTTTGCACCGTATGGAACGGATAATTTCGGCAACCTCACTTACGACAAGGACAGGGGCGTTTCCTCAAAACGCAGAAATGAAAGCGAATTTTCTTATAAGTTCGTTTCCGCAAACAATGATGTTATAGCGTCATTTCTGGGCGACCCTATGGAGAATATCTATTCGGCAAGTCTGATTAACGGCAGTGACACAAGAGAAAAATTAATCCAGTACTGTACCGAAAACGGTCTTTTTGCATATGACGATGTTTTCTATACGGAAAGCGAAATGCCTTTCAATAACGATTACTACGCATATTCCAACGGTAATGTTCTGATTGCACAGCTTATGCAGGATAAGTACAGGGACTTTGTATATAAAAATTACCTTACCGTTCCCGACAACCAGAATATGCAGGAAGTCCGTGACGCATATGCCGATATTCTAAGTTATGACACAACATACGCATCAGATAAAATAGCAGTTCTCAAGGCTATACGTGAACGTATGGACGAACAGAATACCTATTCATTAAGTCCCGGAAAAACTCCCGCAAACCGTGATTTTGTAAATTACTTCCTGCTGGAAAATCACAAAGGTTATTGTATACATTATGCAACTTCCGGCGTTATGCTTGCAAGAATGGCAGGCATTCCGGCACGTTATGCCACCGGTTATGTAGTGGTCGGCGAAGATTTCAGTAGCGAAAACCTCAATCCGGACGGTTCATATACAATTGCTGTAAAGGACAACAGAAGTCACGCCTGGGCAGAAGTCTATCTTGACGGCTACGGCTGGGTACCGTTTGAATTTACGGCAGGGTATTCCGACAACTCCACTCCGTACGGCACTACTGAACAAAATACGTCTTCCGAAACGGAAACCGAAACTAAAACTTCACAATCAAGGGAACAAAGGACGACTTCACGCCGGCAGACTACCTCACAATATACAACTACCGTTCAGACTACTACGGCAGTTACCGGAATAGGAATTGCAACAGGTACTGACAACAACAATACAGGCGGCGGAACGTTCCCGAAAGCCCTGAAAAATATTCTTACTGCAATCGTTTATATTGGAATTGCGGCGTTTGTGGTATGGGCAAGAAGATATATTATTCTCAGTTCACGTACAAGGAATTTCACCAGCGGCGGAAACTCCTCAAAAACCGCCCATATGTACGACTATGCCGAAAGACTTCTGGCAACTCAGAAGCTCAGGCAGGAAGACCTTAATTTCAAGGAATTTGCAGAAAAAGCCGAAAGAATTTCAGGCGGCAAGACTTTCAATAACGGGGATTTCAATAACTTTATGGATATATCATTGAGAGCAGGTTTCAGCAACTCAGCCCCGACAAATGACGAAGTTACTTTCTGCAACAGTTTTGTCAGTGATATGTCAGCCCGAATATATGAGCAGTCCGACCTGATACACAAGTTTATTATGAAGTTCGTGACTGTCCTGATTAAATAACGGAGGTATTTTTTCTATGAAAACAAACACTTTAAAAGGTTCTGTAATGCTTGTTTCGGGAATAATAATAACTTTTTTCCCGAATATAATATCATCGCTTTTCTATATCATCGGTACGGCTGTTATAATCTTCTGCGTGGTAAACATCATAAAATCACTCATTTCCGGAAATCCTGCCTCGGTTGTCCCGAATATAATCGGAATACTTTTCGGCAGTGCTGTAACGTCTCTGCCGCATTTCGTACAGCAGATTATTCCCCTGACTGTAGGTCTTATCCTTGTGTTCAACGGTCTGGACTATATCGCAAAAGCTATTTCAAATACCGGTTTACGTATTTTCAATATAATTATGGCTGTAACCGCTGTCGGACTGGGCTGTACACTGCTTTTCAACCTCGTACAGGCAGGAAATATAACCCGTATAATCGCCGGTCTGGTGATGATTGGTGCTGGTGCTTATGACTTTATTACGGGTCGTAAGTCCGGCGGCGGCAACGGAGATATAATAGATATATGACTGACCGCAGGCTTCTCGAAAAAAAGAAAAAACTCCAACGTATCCGCAATATGCTGAAAATTACTGACGGAATTGAAGTTCTGGAAATATGCGGCAGTCTGAACATTGAAATAGAAAATTATTATTCTGCTGAAAAAGTCCCCGATTCAAGAATATCTCCCGATGACGATATTTATAACAGGATTACGGAATATATGAAACTCCGGAATAATATGACGGTATTTCTGTTTTGCGAAGGCGTTCCGGTAAAAATACGCATAACGGACGTTTCCGCCGCCGTCAGAAGTCTGTGGGACGCTTACGGCGAAATAACCATTGCAGACGAAAATCTAATCACGGTCTGCGAAATCGGAAACGATTCCCGTGACGAATACAATTATCTTTTTGATGTATATAACATAAAAAAATAATACGCATACAGAAGTAATGCCCGAAAGCAGTTTTTGAAAACGCTTTCGGGCTTGTTTTAATTATTGGATTCGCATAAATCCTTTTTTGGAAGTCTGATTATATATATCAGATATGCAACAGTTATAACTATATGTATAGAAGATGCAATAATTGTTGCGTTTTGTTCGCCGAACTTGTCAATAAGAAGACTACCCGTTGCGAATGCTGACATACAGTTATTGAAGCCGTGAAAAATTATACAGGAAATAATACTATTAGTTCTCAGGAATATGAAAACAAGCATAAATCCGACTGAAACAGCAAATATTATCTGAATAATATTGTCCAGTAAATCATAGCCGTTGAGTAAGTTTACAATATGACCAATTCCAAAAGTAACGGAAGATATTATAACAGCCCGTGTAATATTTTGTTTGGCGATACCTCTGAATAAAAATCCACGGAATATGACTTCTTCCAGAAATCCAACGCAAATCATCATTACAGTATGAAAAATTGCAACTGCCGGACTATATTCCATACCAATTCCGAAAAAACCACGAGATGCACCGATAAGAAAAAGCGGTATATAGAAAAGCATTTTAGAAGCGGATATTTCGGGCTTTTTCAGTCCGAGATACTGCTCAAGGCTGTTTCTCTTGATGAATAAAAAGACTATCACTGACATTATAATGCAGAAAATCATTTCCGCAAGAAATTCTACTCCTATTTTTTCGGAAACTCTCTGCATTACGCTTTCGCCGAAAACATAAATAAGTATAAGCATTACCGAAAAAGTTATTTGATTTTTTTCAAACAGTTTCATTTTTTCCTCCTTTTATGACGCATATCATTCCCATAAATGTATTTTCCAGAAGTCTTTCAAAATAAGCGTTATCATAATCAATTGAATTATTGGCAATAAGGCTTGCCGCACCGTGAACACACATCAAAAGCGATTCAAACAATTCCTTAGCCTGCGATTCGGAAAGCCCTGTATTTTCGCAGATAGGTGCAATAATGGGAGCTGAATAGTCCGAATAAACAAGTTCACGAAAGCTTATATTCTGGAATTTATCCGACTGAAACAGAAAGCAGAACAGATTTTTTTCTTCATCAGCAAACCTTATATAACGCAGTCCGATAGATAAAAGCGGATTACTGGTATTTTCGTCGGGCGTCATAATAAAACCCGTATGAAATTCATCAGCAAGCCCATAAACTGCTGATTTCAAATCATTTACTGTTTTGAAATGATACATGACAGGCTGAGTTGAACAATTGAGTTCAGCTGCAACTCTGCGGACATTCAGATTTTCTTCTCCTTCAGTCCGAACGATTTTCAGACCTGCATCAATTACCATTTCTTTTGTTATTTTGGCTTTTGGCGGCATAATCGAACTCCTTTTTAATATTACATTAGTTATATAACAACTGTATTAT
>CAMWRL010000041.1 GCA_947176685.1 uncultured Ruminococcus sp.
ATTTATAATTATACTATATTTTTCGTAAAAAATAAAGCGGAAAATTTTGAATCCTGAAAGATAACCGATTTCTATGACGTTTTTATAAAAAGGGACGGCATAACCGTCCCCGATAAATTTAAAAATCAGAATTCAATTTTCTTTTCGAGATAAGCCGCAAGGTCATTTATATTAACACGTTCCTGCTCCATAGTGTCACGGTCACGGACTGTAACGCAGTTATCTTTTTCAAGTGTATCGAAGTCGTATGTTATACAGAATGGTGTACCGATTTCGTCCTGTCGGCGGTAACGTTTTCCGATTGTACCTGTTTCATCAAAGTCAACCATAAACTTCTTTGAAAGCATTTCAAAAACTTCCTCAGCTTTGGGAGTGAGTTTCTTTACAAGCGGAAGTACTGCACACTTGAACGGTGCAAGTGCGGGGTGAAGATGCATAACAGTACGGATTTCTTTTTTCTCATTTCCGTTCTTGTCAACGGTAACAAGTTCTTCTTCGTCATAAGCTTCAGTGATTATCGAAAGGAAAAGTCTTTCAACGCCCAGTGAGGGTTCTATAACATACGGTATATACTTTTCATTTGTTTCGGGGTCGAAGTATTCAAGAGATTTACCACTTGTCTTTATGTGCTGTGTAAGGTCGTAGTCTGTTCTGTCGGCAACGCCCCAGAGTTCGCCCCAGCCGAACGGGAACAGATATTCAAAGTCCGTGGTAGCCTTTGAGTAGAAACAGAGTTCTTCCGGAGAGTGGTCACGGAGTCTTATATTTTCCTCTTTAAGACCGAGACTTAACAGGAAATTTTTGCAATAGCTTCTCCAGTAGCTGAACCATTCCAAGTCCGTACCGGGTTTGCAGAAAAATTCAAGTTCCATCTGTTCAAACTCACGTACACGGAAGATAAAGTTTCCGGGAGTGATTTCGTTTCTGAAAGACTTTCCGACCTGTGCAACGCCGAAAGGTACTTTTTTTCTTGTGGTACGCTGAATGTTTGCGAAATTCACGAAAATACCCTGAGCAGTTTCGGGACGGAGATAGAGTTCTGACTTGCTGTCCTCAGTAACGCCTTGAAAGGTCTTGAACATAAGATTAAACTGTCTTATGTCTGTAAAGTTATGTTTACCGCAGTCGGGACAGGGAATTTCGTGTTCTTTTATGTATTCGGACATCTGCTCGTTAGTCCAGCCTGCAACGTTAGTACCGTCAAAATCTTCAATCAGATTGTCCGCACGGTGACGGGTATGACATTCCTTACAGTCCATAAGGGGGTCTGAGAAGCCGCCGATATGTCCTGAAGCAACCCATGTCTGCGGATTCATAAGGATTGCGCTGTCAAGACCTACATTGTACTTATTTTCCTGAACGAATTTCTTTAACCAAGCCTTTTTTATGTTATTCTTGAGTTCAACGCCCAGAGGACCATAGTCCCATGTATTGGCAAGACCGCCATAAATTTCAGAACCGGGATAAACATAGCCCTTTGACTTGCAAAGGTCAACGATTCTGTCCATAATCTTTTCATTATTTTTAAGCATTTTTGAAATTACCTCGTTTCGTGATGATTTTATTTATTATATTGTAATGTAAAACCGACAAAATGTCAAGAGTTTTCCGGTAAATTTATTGCGGCGTGTTTCCTGTGAAGTTTTCAACATTCAACGTTTATATGTTGAAAACCCGTGCAGAAAAGAAAATCTGCCGTACTCCTGAGAATACGGCATAAAAAAACAGGTTATACAAAAGGGGAATCGGGGGATTTCTTAATCCGTCTACTATTATAGAGAATGTACCTTAAAATAATCTTAAATGTTTGCGGCAGTATCAAGGGCAATTTCCATCATATCACGGAAACTTGTCTGACGTTCTTTGGCACTTGTGGAAAGGTTTCTGAGTGGACAGTCCGAAACCGTAAGTATACAAAGCGCATTTTTTCCGGAACGTGCGGCATTCATATACAGGGCGGCAGTTTCCATTTCTATTCCTAAAACGCCCATTTTCTGCCATTGTGACAAGCTGTCTGCATCGTCATAGAAAGTATCGCTTGACAAGATGTTTCCGACATGACAAGTAATATTTTTCTTTTCTGCGACTTCAACCGCCTTTGAGAGAATCTCCCACGAAGCAGTCGGGGCATACGTTCCGGGAAGTGCGTACTGCGAAGCATATGCGGAGTTGGTACTTGCACTCATTGCAATTATAACGTCCCTTAAATTAACGCCGTCAGAAATTGCTCCTGCTGTACCGGTTCTTATAATGTTCTTGACATCATATTCGTTGAAAAGCTCCCATGAGTAAATACCCATTGAAGGCATACCCATACCGCTGCCCTGAACGGATATTCTTACACCCTTGTAAGTTCCGGTATAGCCGAACATTCCACGTACTTCATTGTAGCAGACGGGGCTTTCAAGATAGTTTTCGGCAATGAACTTTGCACGGAGAGGGTCTCCGGGCATAATGACCGTTTTTGCAATATCGCCTTTTGATGCGCTGTTGTGAGGGGTTGGCATAAAAAATTCCTCCTTTTATTTTCTTAACAGTTTTTTAGCAGTAAGCATAAGTGCATTATAGTTGACAAACAGCACTAACATCATAAGAATGAATGTCCAGAAACCATAAAATGCCGGAGTTCTGACCATCAGTCTGCACATAATCAGGAGTGCAACTGTGTTGACTATCGAACGGAAAGAATTGAACTTAAAGGGTATATAATATCTTGCGTCAATGATTCTTGCCCAGAAACATAAGTAATAACTCAGGAACGTTGAAATCGACGCTCCCTGAATTCCCCATACCGGAATAAGGAAATAATTGAGAATTATATTCACCACACTTGCCGCAAAGCTTGTCCAGAATGAGTTTTTGGTGTGTTTGGTAGCCGTATATATACTGCTTAAAAACTGGTCAAGGCACATAAACAGTACTGCAATTACCAGTACCGGAGTATATATATATACATCTCCGTACTCCTTGAAATTCTTTGAGCTTACAAGAAGCGGAGAGATAATTTTTACTCCGGCAATCATTACGGCAGACGCAATGAATAATATTGATTCATAGGCACTGTAGATTTTTTCATAAAAGCTGCTTCTGTCTTTGGAATCGTTTTCCATAATTGCGGACATATTCCACGCCTGAAAGAATATTGTTGAAATCATAGAAATAAGGTTGGGGATTTTTGAGGCATAACCATAAATTCCGGCGGCATCTTCACCGAGCGTTACAACGTCACTGTGCATATAGCGTATGAATAGTCTGTCCGAAAATCCGGTAATCACCCACATAACTACAGTCGGAATCAGCGGCAGCGCAAATCTCATCATACTTCGTGCAAGTTTCCTGTTGTAGTACTTTATGTAGAAGTATTTTTTCAGATTTGCTATCCAAAAAAGGAACAGGGCAGAAGACAAGTCCGACAATATCACCGAAAGCATAAAGCCCTTTACCCCCATATGCTTATGAGATATAAATATTATATTGAATATGAAAAGCGTAAGAGTAGCCAGAATGCCGTCAAATGAATATAATCTTACATAGCCCTTTGCCCTCACGAACTGCGAACACATTGAA
The DNA here is from genome assembly GCA_947176685.1 of uncultured Ruminococcus sp. Lineage (GTDB taxonomy): Bacteria > Bacillota > Clostridia > Oscillospirales > Ruminococcaceae > Ruminococcus. The sequence goes on from CAMWRL010000041.1 coordinate 3,568, forward strand.
CGCATTGCGGAAGTACACACATAAACAAGCAAAAGTATTGTATAACCGTCCAAGAAATTAAGGAACGGTATCAGTTTAAGGACACCCATCGCCGGAAACATCAGAATCAGTCCGAAAATATTCAGGCACATAGCTGTTGTAAATACCTGTGCTTTTTTGTATTTTTTGTCCAGACCATACCTTATTATGGCTTCGGACATTGAAAAGGTGAATATCGGCAGAAGAAAATTTGCAGTAATTTCCAGTAATTCTTTTGTACTGCTGTCAGCAGGATTTATGTTGCTTGAATAAAGCCGTGTCAGGAGAATTACAAGGATTTTTGACCCGAAATTTCCTATAGCGAATACAATAGTATTCATAGCAAGTTTTCTGTATTTATTCATATGATTCTATCACGCTCCGGAAAATTATGTTATACAAAATTATTATAGCATATAATTTTATATTTGTCATCATTTTCCAGAATTTTTTAAAAAAGCTGTGAAATTTGTCTGACTTTATGTGACATTTTCTGACCGGTCGGCGAATGTATTGTATATCTGTATAAAATCTTGTATCTGAAAAAGCCTTTATTTATGATATTTTTCATAATTGTACCGGAAATTTGCAAATTGTCATGAAGTATGATATAATATAGAAATACAAAAATCATCTGTTATAACCTCTGGAATAAGGAGTTGCTATATGAATACAGAAACTATACTTAAATATGACAGTCCGGCTGAGGATTTCACCTGTGCGCTTCCTGTCGGCAACGGCAGAATCGGCGGTATGATTTACGGCAAACCTAAAAACGAAGTGATTGTACTGAATGAAGACTCCGTATGGTCGGGAGGTCTGCGTCACCGTGTCAATCCCGATGCACGGGAGGGCTTTGCGGAAGTCCGTGAGCTTATCAGAAACGGCAGCATTCCCGAAGCTGAAAAGACAGCCTTTGAAAAAATGCAGGGAGTTACTCCGGATATGCGTCACTATATGCCTTTAGGCAACTTATACATAGATATGGAACTTGACGGAAAAGTAAGGGATTATTCACGCAGTCTGGACATTTCCGATGCATGTGCAGAAACGTCATTCAGTGTCAACGGCGTTGTATATACAAGGGAAGTATTTGTTTCAGCACCTGATGAAGTAATGGTTATACATATCACTGCTTCACAACCGGAATCAATAACGCTTTCGTGTCGTCTGGACGGTCGTGACGACTATTATGACGATAACCGTCCATGCAGTAAAAATATGATTCTCTATACCGGCGGTACGGGCAGCGGCAACGGGATATTTTTTGCCGGCGTACTGGGCGCAAAGTCCTGCGGCGGTACTCTGAGGACTATCGGCAACAGAATTTCAGTCAGAAATGCTGACGAAGTTATGATTATCTTTTCTGCAAATACTAGCTTTTACAGCGACAATTATGCTGAATCTGCTGAAGTTGACGCAGAAATGGCGTTGCAGTGCGAATATGATGAACTTTTTTACCGTCACACAAAAGATTATAAGGAACTTTTTGACCGTGTGGAGCTTTCGCTTGACGACAATTCCGGTGAGGACGATATATCAGCACTGACGACTGACAAGAGAATCGCCCGTCTGCGTGGCAATGAACTTGACAATAAGGAATGTCAGCGGCTTATTCACGACAACAAGCTGATTGAACTCTATTTCAATTACAGCCGTTATCTTATGATTTCCGCAAGCCGTGCCGGCAGTCAGCCTATGAACATTCAGGGCATATGGAATAAAGACATGATACCGTCACTTGGAAGCCGTTACAGTGTGAATTTCAGTACGCAGATGAATTACTGGATTGCAGAAAACTGTAATCTTCCGGAATGCCATATGCCGTTGTTTGACCTTATGGAGCGTGTATGCGAAAACGGTCGTATTACTGCAAAGGAGATGTACGGCATTGAAAAGGGTTTCGTATGTCACCACAACACGGACATCTGGGGAGATACTGCTCCACAGGATATGTTTCTGCCGTCCACTATATGGGTGACGGGCGGCGCATGGCTTGCACTGCACATCTTTGAACACTATGAATATACTCTTGACAAGGACTTTCTGGCTGAAAAATACCACATCATGAAAGAAGCAGCGGAATTTTTCGTTGAATACCTGACAGACAACGGCGAGGGAAAACTTGTAACATGTCCGTCCGTATCTCCCGAAAACACCTACCTTACAGCGGACGGCGTAAAAGGCTGTCTGTGTATGGGAGCTTCAATGGATACCCAGATAATAACCGTGCTTTTTCAGGACGTTATAAAATCATCCGAGATACTCGGCAAAGACAAGACTTTCGCAAGAAAACTTACATCTATGCTTAAAAAACTTCCTCAGCCGCAGGTCGGAAAGTACGGTCAGATTAAGGAATGGGCAGTTGATTATGACGAAACCGAAGTAGGTCACAGACATATTTCGCAGCTTTTCGCACTGCACCCCGCAAGCCTCATCACGCCCCACAAAACTCCTAAACTTGCAGATGCCGCCCGTGCAACCCTTATCAGAAGGCTTATTCATGGCGGCGGTCATACGGGCTGGAGCTGTGCATGGATTGCTAATATGTGGGCAAGACTTTATGACAGCCGTATGGTTTACGAAAATATAAAAAATCTTCTTGCATACTCAACAGCTCCGAATATGATTAATAATAGTCCGCCGTTCAGGGTAGACGGAAACTTTGGCGGAACATCTGCTGTTGCCGAGTCGCTTATGCAGTGTTGTGACGGTGAGATAAATATTCTGCCGGCACTTCCGGACGAGTGGAACAGCGGTTATATAAACGGTCTCCGTGCAAAAGGCGGTTTCGGGGTTGACATTGAGTGGGAAAACGGTAAACTCAAGTCTGCACTTATAACGTCCGATTACGGTGGAGAATGCCGACTGCGTACCGGCTGCGTTGTGAGCATTGTCTGTGACGACGAAACTGTCGGCTCACGCATAGAAGACGGCGTTATAATTTTCGGAACTAAAAAGGGTAATACCTATACAGTCCGTACCTAAAAAATTACTGGAGGAAAAAAATGAGTATTTTAAAATATATATCTGTTGCAGTTGTGGCGGTAACATCTGTTTTTGCCGTAACTGCATGCAGTTCAGATAAAAATAACGAAGAACCGTCAGAACCTGCCACGTCTGCCGAAACGACTACAGAAACCCCTACAGAACCCGTTACGGAAGAAATTACTGAACCTCCTGTGGAAACTATTCAGGAAATGCCCGTATCCTATCCGGAAATCCAGCATTCATATGCCGGGGACCTTTATGAAGCAGAGCGTGAAAGACTTAACAACGGACTTGTTCCGACCAATGAACGTTATGGTTACAGCGGAGGAGGATATGTTACCGGATTCGGTGCGGACGGTCAGTCATCACTTAAATTCCGTATTGACACTCCTGCAAACCAGCATTATGACCTGTCCGTAGGCGTTGCATCAGACAGCATCGTCAACTGTCGTGTAATGCTCAACGGTTCAGAACTGTACCGCTTTACAACAAGTGCAGACGGACAGTTCCGGAAAATAACGTACTATGGAGTATTCCTTGAAAAGGGTCACACTGAAATTGAAGTCGTTCCGGAAAACGGCGAAATAATGCTTGACTATCTGGACGTCGAAAACAGCTACTCCATAAATAATATAAGCTATACAACGGACGGAGTTCCGGTAAATCCCAACGCCTCCGATGCGGCTAAAAAGCTTGTTAAATTCCTTTCAGACAATTACGGAAAGTACACTCTTACGGGACAGTATGTTTCCGGTGCGGACAACGCTGAAATTGAACTTATACACGAAGTTACGGGACAATATCCGGCTATAAGGTTTTCGACTGTCAGCGATACCAAATCCACAGACAACGTAAATGCCTGTTTACAGTGGAACGCAAAAGGCGGTATAAACGGCATTACATGGGAATGGAAATCTCCGTCATCAAAGTCATCTGTATACACTTCGGAAAGCGATTTTTCAATATGGAACGCCTATACTTATGATGATATTTCAATGTATTCCGCTAATGAACTCCTCAATATGCTTAATACGGGATTGATTTCGCAGGACTGCTACAACCTTGTAATGTCTATGGACGAAATGGCAGTCAATCAGCTTATCCCGCTGAAAGAAAAAGATATTCCGGTTTTGTGGAGACCGCTTTATGAAGCGTCACTGGGTTACGACAGTGAGGACGGCGGTACTTACTGGTGGGGAGCAGGCGGTGCCGAAACTTATCAGTGGTTATGGAATCTGATGTACAACCGCTATACAAATTATTTCGGTCTGGACAACCTTATATGGGTCTGGAACGGTATGAGCAGTACATATGCAGTTGACCCGACAAAGTTTGATATAGCATCATATGACCTGTACACCGATACGGAAAAATTCGGCAGCCGAAGTGAACAGCTTATGGCAGCCCAGAGTTACATAAACAACAAGATTATTGCAATAAGTGAATGCAGCAATACTCCGGATATTGACGCTTTATTCAGAGATAATTCCGTGTGGTCGTTCTTCGGACTCTGGAACGGCGAATATATTACAGACGGCAGCGGAAACTATTCCGAGCAGTACACCACAAGGGACGAGCTTATAAAAGCTTATAATTCAGAGGGTTCACTTACTCTGGACGAGTATAATTCCCTCAATAACGGCGCAGAGCTTCCGGCAGGCAAAAGAAACTTTTCTGAGGAACTCCAGAAAGAATACAATGAACAGAATACTACAGAAGCACCGGTTTATGATTACAGCTACGACTACGGTTACAACGAATATGACTATAATGATTATAATTATGACTATAATTATGATTATAATGATTATGATTACGGCGAATGGTAATGGGTGAATTTATGAATGTTTCTGAAAGACCTTTTTCAGCCGGACAGAACGATATTATTAAAAAGATGTCCGGCGAGATTGCAAAAACCGAAATAAAAGCCGTAAGTTTCAGAATGAAAAACGTACTTGTTGTAACACCGTTTTCGGCAGAACAGGATTTGTTTATGCTTATGGAAAACGATTTCCGGAAAATAAGCAGGTCAGAAAAAAGCTTTGCACAACTGAGAACTGACGCACAGGACAGTGCTTTGAAAAAGTACGGCAATGTAAGTCTTGACAGTATATACGGCATAATTTCAAAAACAGGCAAAGTGAAAAATACTGAATCGCTTGTAAGTCGTGAGTGCGGACTTATTGAAAGGTTTTCCGAAGCAAGATACTGCGGAAAGTTACTTTATAATGAAGCGCTGAAACACGGAAAGAAAATAATAATAGTCACAGACGGTATGTATCCCGAAAGTACAGTGGAAAAGATTCTTGAAAAATGCGGATACAATAACTATACTCTCATAAAAGCGGAAGACTTCGGGGAAGTACAGGAAAAATCCGGCATTGAACCGTCCGGACTGCTCCACATAGGCTCAAACGTTGAAAAAGACGTTGAAGCTCCTATTTTAAAGGGTTCAAAAGCCCTGCTGCTGTCGGCAGAAGTTCCGCTTATGGTAAGGTCGGGACGATTACGAGGCTTTATACAGTCAAGCAGACTGCTTGACATTGATTCTCCGGAATACCTTGCACTGAGGTGCGCTTTCGGACTGTATGCAATGTATGGTTTTGATGTTCCGCAGAATAAAGCAGCCAAATCGGATTTCTGCAATAATCCGTATATGCTCGGATTCATAGTATATGGGACTTTCAGTCTTATTCAGGACAGCTATGAATATTATGACCAGCTTAAACAGGAACTCAGTTCGCCTGCCGGAAATAATCAGAAAATTTTACAGGGCAGGGACGATTTTTTAAGAGTATTCAATCAATATTTCTTTGAATTTGATGACTTTATGAAATATGAGGGTTTTGAACTGCCGTTTGAGTTTCTTGCAGACCACTCCGCACCGGCTGACAGAATGCTGCTCCGGTCATGTATTTCCGACAGCACTTATAAAAAATGGTCTGAAAACGTCACCGACCCCGAAATATTACCAGTTTACGCACGGACAGTCAAAAAGAACGCAGTTTCTCAGCTTGCCGACAAACTGTTTCCACCCGGTACTAAGATAAGGACAATTGCTGACGGCATTCTTGCTAAATCGCACCGTTAAACCGACAAATTTTTTTTCGGATTACATTTTTCCGCATTTCCCGTGCATAAAGTGTATAAAAACCTTAAATAATCTGTTGCGCTTCCTTGAAAAACTATGGTAGAATATATTTACTGAACAAAAGGAGGTCAAAACAATGAATAACAAGATAAGAGTGCTGATTGGTGACGATTCTGCCGAAACAGGTGTAAGCGTTGCCAATAAGCTCCGTGAAAGAGGTATGTATGCATATACAAGGCGCAAGGACTGTAATGTCATTCTCGACTCCATAAGGAACGACCCGCCGGACGTTGTGGTAATCGACATCACGCTTCAGAACGGCGATGTGCTTTCCATTATGAAGAAGGTCAGGGAACAGGGTATTAAATTTCCTGTTTTTGTGGTGACTTCATCATTTGACAACGAGTTTATAGAACGTCAGGTTATGGAAAACGGTGCTTCAAAGTTCCTGCTCAAACCTTATGACGCTGACGACCTTTGCAGTGCTATAAACTCGGCACTCGGAGACCGTGCAAACAGTCTCAGTGATGATATGGAAGTTGTCGTGACTGACATAATACATCAGCTCGGAGTGCCTGCACATATAAAGGGTTATCACTATCTGAGAACAGCTATATTATATTCAATAGAAGATAAAACGCTTCTTGACAGTGTGACCAAACTGCTTTATCCGACAGTTGCCGGCATATACGATACAACGTCGTCAAGAGTTGAAAGGGCAATCCGTCACGCCATAGAGATTGCGTGGGACAGGGGAAATGTTGATACACTCAATGCATTTTTCGGTTACACGGTTGACACCGGAAAAGGTAAACCTACAAATTCCGAATTTATCGCACTCATTACAGACAAACTCCGTCTGAGATACAAGGCGGCTCTCAGAAAGGTCTGAAAATGAAAAGCCGGTAAATTTCCGGAATATATATATAAGGAGGAATTTTTACATGGCTTTCAGAAAAATCAATATCTCTGAACTATCATTCAATCCGTTTGAAAAAATCGGAAAACAGTGGATGCTTCTGACAGGCGGAAACGCCGGAAACTTCAACACTATGACGGCATCATGGGGACAACTCGGCGTACTCTGGAATAAGAACGTACTTACGTGTTATGTACGTCCTAACCGCTATACATACGGATTTATTGACAGCGGCGAATATTTTACCGCTTCGTTTTTCGGCGGAGAGTACAGAAATGCTCTTTCATACTGCGGTTCGCACTCCGGCAGAGACTGCGACAAGGTTAAGGAAACCGGACTTGCTCCGGTTGAAGTCGACGGCTGTATTACCTTTGAACAGGCTGAAATGGTTTTCGTATGCCGCAAGCTCTATGCTTATGATATGCAGGAAGAAAGCTTTACGACAGATGACGGAATACCGGAAAAGTTTTTCAGTACCGACCCGTATCACAGGGCGTATATTTCGGAAATAACTGCGGTCTACGTCAGAGAGTAACAAAAAAATCCCTCTTTACAGAGGGATTTTTTATCTGATTTTTGTCTTGTAAAGCATCCACACAAGTTCTATAACGCCTATGCCGATAAATATAATCATAGTTTTCATAGTTGGCTTTTTTACTTTGAAACGTGTAATGAAAGCAACGGCTATAACCAGTAACGCACCGCTGTAAACTGTTGGAAACCATTTTTTTCCTATATCCTTGTGGAAACTGTACAGCAGCGGCAGTATAAGGGCAACGCTTGTTACGGGAAGACCTTCATAGACTCTGCGTATATCGGAAGTCTGTTTCTGACGTTCTTCTTCGGCAACGTTGAAGTATGCAAGTCTTATCACCGCACATAACGGAAATATTATCAGTACAGGAATATCGCACCAGCTTTTCATTCCGACTGAGTACCCTATTATTGATGGCAGTACTCCGAAACATACAGCGTCACAAAGGGAATCTATCTGTATGCCGAATTGTTTTTCACTTTCGGAACGGTTCTTTTTGGTACGGGCGACCTTGCCGTCAAACATATCGCACAATCCGGATATCATAAGGCATATTATTGCGTATTCCGGATGAACACTTCCGCCCATTCCCATAGCAAAGAACATTCCCATTACTGACGATACAAGGCTCATATATGTAAGAATAACTGTATAGTTATAATAACCAATCATTTTATAATCCTCAAAAAAACTTATTTTTTTCTGAAACCGTATACATACAGATTTCAGACACGAATAAATTATATCACATAATTCAGTTTTTTTCAAGAGTTTTTTGTTTTTTCCATGCAAATCAATTTTCTCTGACAATATTCCGATACAGGATACATATAATCCAACATCCGCACATTATGTTATCCCCGTTCATATGAACAGGGATTTTTTTGGTGAAAACGCCTGCAAAAATGCCTGTTATTTTTGTTTATTCTACCTATGACATTTTCCTGAAAAATATGATATAATATTTATATCAGCTTTAAATAGGAGGTTAAATAATGTATAGCGTAAATGATACAGTGGTGTACGGTTCAAACGGCGTCTGCGTGATAACCGCTATTGAAAAACGTGATTTCAGCGGTGAAAACGTTGAATATTATATTCTCCAGCCGGTCATCAACCCTAAAAATACTTTCTATGTGCCGACTGCAAATTCTGTACTCACAAACAAACTCAAAAAAATTTACTCACGCAAAGAAATTGACAGTTTAATAAGTTCAATGTCCGGAAAAAGTTGTCTCTGGATTGACGATGCCCTCAAAAGAAAAGAAATATACAGGAAAATTATTGAAAACGGCAACCGAAATGAACTTCTTGGTATGATAAAGACTTTATATCAAAAAAATACCGAACTTTTACAGCAGCGCAGGAAACTATATTCAACTGACGAAAAATTTCTCAGAGATGCCGAAAATATCCTGTATAATGAATTTGCCTATTCTCTCAATATTTCCCGTGATGAAGTCTCCGACTACATAAAAAAACATATCTGATATTTTTTCCCTTACTACAGTAAGGGAATTTTTTTTAATATCCTGCATTTGAGATTTTTTGCAGGAGGGAAAATGG
>CAMWRL010000042.1 GCA_947176685.1 uncultured Ruminococcus sp.
CTTATATATAGAAACTGTTTCAGGAAAGGTGGTATAATTTGTAAAAAGAAAAAATTATCTTAATTTACTGTCACTTATGGCATTCCCGAAATGTTATATAGTACAGACATTCTATATTTTTTCAAAAGGTCGTGATAAAAATATGAAAAAACGTTTCAGAAACTCGTGCGGAAGGTTAGGTGAAAAGATTTTCAGTAATGTATGCATAGTGCCAAGTCTGTTGGGAGTACTTGTATTTTTTCTGATACCGTTCGGAATAGTCGTCTATTATTCGTTAGTCAACAACTCCGTACCTGACAAAAGCGAATTTGTGGGAATGGAAAATTACAAAGCAATCCTGCAAAATTCATCTTTCCAGACGGCTGTCAAAAACACCACGCTGTTTTCAGTGATTGCCGTACCGCTTGCGGTTATAATTCCGATGTGGCTTGCGGTACTGCTTGAACGTAATATTCCGGCAAAAAGCATTTTCCGTACATTCTTTCTGAGTACTCTTATGGTACCGACTGCGTCAGTAGTACTTGTTTGGCAGGTAATTTTCCATAATCACGGAACTCTCAACCAGCTTGTCGAAAAATTCGGCGGTACGCCTGTTGACTGGCTTAGCTCCTCCTACGGAATGGGCGTAATTATACTGATGTTCCTGTGGAAAAACATAGGTTATAATATGATACTCTTTATGTCGGCACTGGGAGGTATTCCGAAAGATATAATTGAAGTCGCTGAGCTTGAGGGAGCAAGCAAAATTTATCAGTTCTTTCACATAAAACTCCGGTATCTGTCTCCGACTATATTGTTTGTACTTATACTGTCGCTTATAAGCTCATTCAAGATTTTCCGTGAAGTCTATCTGCTTGTCGGAAGCTACCCTATCAAAAAAATGTATATGCTACAACATTTTATGAATAATACATTCGATAACCTGAATTATCAGAAACTTTCTACTGCGGCGGTACTGTTTTCGCTTGTCATGGTTGTATTAATTGCTGTTCTGCTGATTTCTGAACACTTTTTCGGAAAGGATGTGGAAAACTGATGAACGTAAAAAAAAGAGACCGTATTTTCAATATACTGATTGCTTTATTTGTGGGGTTTGCCGCTGTACTTTTCATAATGCCGACACTGCTTACCATTGCCAACTCATTTATGACTTCAAACGAAATTTCCGCAAACTACGGCGCAATGATTGGCAATATGAGCGGCGACAAGAAAGTTTTCATTTCTGAAGACGTAAACCTCAAATTTATTCCTGACAAGGCTACACTGTCCCAGTACAAAAGCGTACTTTTCAAGAATCCGGATTATCTTTTCAAATTCTGGAACTCGGTAATGCTTACAGTACCGATAACATTTTTTCAACTTGCTGTTGCAGTGCTTACGTCCTACGGATTCTCACGCCACAACAACAAGGTCAAAAATCTTATATTCTTTGTGTATATAATTCTTATGCTTATGCCGTATCAGGTTACACTTGTACCGAATTACCTTGTTGCCAAACAATTCAATCTGCTTGACACAAGATGGTCAATAATACTTCCCGGAATATTTTCGCCGTTCAGCGTTTTCCTTCTGACAAAAGTTATGCGGCGTATACCGATTTCATACGTGGAAGCCGCCAAGCTTGACGGTGCAAGTGAATGGCAGATTATGACACAGATATATCTTCCGATGTGTAAAAGCGCACTGGTTTCAATAGGAATGCTCGTATTTATTGACTACTGGAATATGGTAGAACAGCCGCTTATACTTATAACAGACCCTGACGCAGTTTCAGCACTGCATCCGCTGTCGGTGTTCCTGTCTCAGGTAAACAGCGGAGATATAGGACTTGCATTTGCTGTCGGCACGGTCTATATGATACCAACCATACTTATGTTCCTTTATGGCGAGGACTATCTTGTTGAAGGAATTACCGCCGGCGGAATAAAAGGTTAAAATATAAAAGGAGAATTTTCTTATGAACGAAAAAAATACAGGGAACTACGTTCCCAACCGCAAAAGGGAAATAATTAAAAATGTCCTTATAGTTTTCCTGATAATAATGCTTGTACTTACATTCTGTTCAAACACGATAATGAATAAGTCGCTTGCGGAAATAACTACTGAAAGCGCAACTTCCGGCAAACTCACGGAGCGTATACGTGGAAGCGGTCTTGTAGAATCCAACCAGTCATATGATGTCAAAATAAACGACAACAAGGTTATTGACACTATCATGATTAAGACCGGTCAGGAAGTAAAAAAAGATGATGTACTTTTCACGGTAGGCACGGAAGACAGTGAGGAAATCGAAGCCGCTGAAGCATCATTGAATGCACTTGAACTTGAATACCAGAAAGCTTTGTTAACTCTTCCGGCAGACTACACTGCCGAAAATCAGGCTATAAACAATGCCCGTGAAGACCTCAACGCCGCTATCGCAAAACGCAACAACGCTATTGCAAACTCCGACTCAGTACAACAGGCACTTTACGACTACAACAGCAATAAAAACGAACTTTTAAGAAAGACCAAAATCCTTGAAAAGCTCCAGTCAACCATAATTGCAATAGACTCCAATGACTATTCGTCTGCGGCTGTCGAGTATATCGGAAACCTTATTTTCCTCTATGACGCTTACCGCAACGCCGAAGATGAATATAATACTGCTTATTCACTCTACACTCAGATGATTACCGGAAAGCCCGTTGAAATCATTACAGAACCCACTACAGAAAATTTCAATGAAGATATTATGCTGCATACCTCTGATGACATTCCGGACACCCCAGAAGAACCGACTACTCAACCATCAAATCCGGTATACAGCGATATCGAAGCTCTGAAAGAAGACGCAGACGCTAAAGAAATAGTTCGTGACAACGCTCTCGACGAATATAACGCCAGCAAGTCCGATATACGTAGCGACCTTATGAATCAGTTATACAGCATTGAAAATGATGTGGACTATCTCAATATGCAGATTACAAACTATGAGTCTTCACAGGGAACTGGTATTCAAATGTCCATACAGGAATACGATGAAGACATACGTTTAAAACAGAACGCACTTGAAGACCTTATAGCAACACTGAACAAAACAAAAAATGAAAATGACATTCAGAATAAAACCAATATGCTTGAAATAGAAGCAAAGAAAAAAGAAGTCGAAAATATGAAAAAGAAACTCGATAAACTTAAAGAAAAGAACTCCATTACCGAAATAAAGTCCAAATATAACGGCATAGTAAGTTCAATAAACATAAAGGTCGGCGAGGAAGCAATTCCCGATATGCCTCTTGTAGTGATTGACATTGCTGAAGAAGGCTATACCGTTGAGTTAAGCGTTGACGGCGAAAAGGCTAAGAAAATCAAAAAAGGCATTGAAGCAGAGGTCGTCAACAACTGGAACGGCGACATTAAAGCGGTTCTTACGGAAATAAAGAATGATACAAAAGCCGGTTCAAAAAACAGAATACTTAAATTTGAAGTAACCGGCGATGTAAGTACGGGGTCTATGCTTGATTTGTCGATTCCGTGCGGCAGCGGAAATTATGATACTATCGTGCCGAAAAGCGCAGTTTACAAGGACAGTCAGGGTTCTTTTGTACTTGTTGTAAATTCAAAAAGTTCTCCGTTAGGCAACAGGTACTTTGCTGAAAGAGTGGACGTTGAAGTAATCGCTTCTGACGAAGTTTCCAGTGCCGTACAAGGCGCAGTAAATTCCGGAAGTTACATCATCACTACCGCAAGCAAACCCGTACAACCCAAAGACCAGGTGCGTATGAAAGACAACTAAGGTGGTGTTGTCAATGAAATCAAAACCCAGATTAAAACACATAATTATATTATTTCTTAACATTATTGCCATTGTATTAATCTGCATACTTACTGTAACCGGAAAATCAAAGGCAGATTCCCAACAGTACAACGCCGCCGCTGACCGTTGGAAAAACGGCAGTAAGGAACACTTTGCACAAGTCAGCACTTTTATTGCAGAAGATTCAGGTTTTACAACAGACAGTCTCAATTCTGTACGTTCGGAGTTTATAAAGGCTCTCCGTGATATTTCGTTAGAAGTACCCGATAATGTTTTACCGTTTTCAGACGCATACAGTGCGGATATGGGGACTTTTACCATTCGTGGCGATTTAACCGGACGTTCAGAGGCTGTACTGACCGCAACCGGAGGTGACTTCTTTTCATTCAGAAACTTTCAGCTTATCAGCGGCTCGTTTTTCACGGACAGCGACCTTATGCAGGACGGCGCAGTTATTGACAGAAGTCTTGCGTGGTCATTGTATGGTGCTTATGATGTTGCCGGAATGAACATCTACATAGACGGAGTTAAGTTCTATATATCGGGAGTTATCGAAAATCCCGCCACAAAACCCGAAAAAGAATGTATCGGAAAACTTCCGAGAATATATATTTCATATGACGGTGCTTCAAACCTTTCGGCAATGTCCGGTGACGGTGAGGAGGCTTCTGTAACCGGAGCTGCTGTAAACAACAGAGGGTTCAGGAAAATAACCTGTTATGAAACAGTCCTGCCGAATCCCGTTGAAAACTTCGCATATAACACCGTGAAAAATCAGTTTTCGGCAAGCTACAGTGATAAATGCTCCATTGTAAATAACAGTACACGGTTTGAGCCGTCGGTAAGGGCTAAGGCTTTCAAAAAAATAGCCGATTACGCTGTAATCAAAAACAATATTGACTACCCTTATTGGGAAAACGCTTCCCGTATTGTGGAGTTCAGATTAACGCTGCTGTATTTTGCAAGACATCTGCTGTTCAGTGTGCCTGCCCTGACGCTTATATGGCTTGCGGTACTTGCGTATAAGTTCATAAAACAAAAACAACCCGTTGTTTTGCGTGCCGTGTCAATATTCATAGACAGACGGCGCAGAGATATTAAAGAAAAATTCAAAGAGATTAAAGAAAAAAAACAAAAGAAAGCATAATATAAATTTTTTTAACAGAAAGGTGTATATCACTATGAAAAACTCACTTATAAGACGTTCAGCAACAGGAGCGCTTGCCGTTGCAATGATATTTTCGACGTACTCCTGCGGCGAAAAGAAAAACAATGATGAAAGCTCCCAAAAGGAAACTCCTACCAATGCCGTCCAGACTGCCGACAAGGTAGTTACAAAATCCTACAGTTCCATTGATATTGACATCGATATACCGGTAAACTATGTCAGCGAGATGCTTTATATCAAAGATACTGCAAAAGTACTTATTTTAGGCGACGGCGGCAACGGCACAAGTCTGTATCTCACTGATATGGATTTCAGCGGATTCAACGAAGTACCTTTTGACTTCCCGAAAACCGAAAACTCACAGTCCTATATGCGGACGGCTATCGCACAGGACGGCTCTATTTATGTAATATTCACGCTTATAGACTACGGCGATTTCAAGCTCCCTGACTATGATGACCCCGATTTTGATTACGAAAATTTCGACTTTGACGCTATGAACGCAGCCGCAAAATATTCATATACGTTATATAAACTCGATTCAGACGGAAAGATGGTTTCTGAAACTCCCCTTGACTTCAGCGAATACAGCAAGGATTCCTCGGACGGCAATATATACATAAATAACCTGATGACAGGAAAAGACGGTAAACTTGTAGTATCCCTCAGCGGTGAAAAAGCAAATTATTTAATTATGGACGAAACCGGAAAAATTTCCGGAAACATCGAGTCCGAAAGCGAAAATCACTGGATTAACTATTTTGCAAATGACGCTGACGGAAATATTTTCGGCGCAGGCTACGGCGAAAAAGGCGAAATGATTGAACTGCTTGACATTGATTCAAAGAAATTCACGGACAGCGGAATAAGCTTTGACCAAAACAACTACATAGGCATAGACAGTATGAATACAGGCAACGGCGAATACTCTTTATTTCTGAATACCCAGAACGGACTTTACGGAATTGACAAGGACAAAAAACCGGTTGAACTGGTCAACTGGCTTGATTCAGACATAAAGACCAATACTGTACGTGGCGTTATCGGTCTGGATGACGGCGATTTCATAATATACTACAACGACTACGAATCAAATACCAACGGTTTTGCCCGTCTCACAAAGCGCAGTGCAGAGGAACTTGCCAACCAGACTGTAATTACAGTCGGCGTAATGTACAGCGACCAGTCGGTTACTTCAAAAATTACTGAATTTAACAAATCACACAGCGACTACAGAATAAAAATAGCCGACTACAGCAAATATAATGAATATGACGAAAAATCGGAAAAAATGCTCAATTCTGCTGAAAAACAGCTTAAAATGGATATAGTTTCCGGAGAAGCTCCCGACATGATTATAACCTATGATATGAAACTCATATCTGAACTCTATAAAAAAGATATATATACAGACTTATACACTTATCTTGAAAATGATGAGGAGCTTTCCAAAGACGACTTTATGCCAAACGTCCTTAAAGCATGTGAATTTGACGGAAAACTCTATTCTCTTACCCCGTCTTTTTCCGTTGCGTCTTTCGCCTGCAAGACAAAGTTCTGCGACAAGGAAAACTGGACTCTTGATGATATGATTGAGACTTTCCACGATAACCCCGATATGGAATTTTTACAATACTCTAATTCAAAAGAAGAAGTTTTTGATATGCTCGCAACGTCTGCCGACTCTTTCATAGACTATGATAAACTTGAATGTCATTTTGATTCAGACGAATTTAAAAAGATACTGGAGTTTGCCAACGAATTTCCGGACGAATCAGAACAAATCAACTGGGAAACGGCTACTCAGGACGAAATGGAGGAGTACTGGAACGAACAGCAAACCAAATGCATGGACGACAAAGCACTTCTCGGTAATGTCAACCTCTATGAATTTACAGGATATTCCGAAGCAAAACACGTTACATTCAATGAAGATATAACCATTGTCGGTATACCTTCCGATGACGGCAAGGGCGGAAGAATCGTACTCAATAATTCTATAGCTATACTTGCAAGTTCGCCGTCAAAGGACGCCTGCTGGGAATTTATGAAAGAGTTCTTTAAGGAAGATACAAATCAGCGTTACCGTTACAGTTATGGTCTGCCGTCACTTGTATCGGAGTTTGACAAAAAGGCAGAAGAATCAATGTCCAAACCGTACTGGATTGATGATGACGGAAACAAAGTTGAATACGACAACACCTACTATGTAAACAACAGGGAAATTACTATTCCGCCCCTCACCAAAGAGGAAAAGGACTTTATAGTTGACTACATCAAGAACACTGATAAAGTATATCGAGGCTATTCTGAAGATATTCTAGACATACTCAAGGAAGAAACTACCAAATACTTCAAGGACGAATGTTCGGCACAGCAGGCTATTGACAAGCTTCAGGGTCGTATTGACATTCTCATCAACGAACAGGCTTAATTTTATGATTTCCAGTTTTTAATATAACCTCCTTTTTTCTGAAACAGTTCCCGCTTCGTTCATTGGCGGGAACTGTTTCTTTGTGAAAATATTACTATAATTTCACTTTTTATTGCCGGAAATTTTAGTAATACAAACAAAATTGCATAAAACCCTTGACAAAGCGGCATAATAATGTTAAATTATATTTAGCACTCACAGAGTAAGAGTGCTAAACAAGCGAAAGGTTGTGTTGGTCGTGAACAGCAGAAAGCTGAAAATACTCGCTGCTGTAGTTGATGAGTATATAAGAACCGGTGAACCAGTCGGTTCTAAAGCAATCTCTGAGCTTTATAATATAAATGTTTCTGCTGCAACTATTCGGAACGACATGGCGGCTCTTGAACAGTTAGGCTATCTTGAACAGCCCCACACTTCTGCCGGACGTATTCCGACATTTGCAGGTTACAGACTCTACATTGACGAACTTATGAATCCTTCGGCGTTATCCGATGAGGAAAAACAACGTCTTGACAGAATGCTCGGCGATAAGGACACCCCCGAAGAACTCCTTATACAGAATGCCGCCGCCGCCCTTACTGAAATAACCCAGTGTGCGGCAGTCGTGACAAACTCTGCACCGAGATTTTCGGTAATATCAAAAGTGGAAGTTATTCCTACGGGTAAACGCCTGTATGTTATTTTGCTGATAACCTCAAACGGCAGTATCAAGAATAAGGCTTGCAGACTGGAATTTGACCTTGACAACGAACAGCTTGAATTTTTTACACGCTATATAGAGGAAAATTTAAGCGGCGTTTCCGTTGACGAACTCTCAGAGGAAATGTTTGATAAAATGGTTGCGGCAGTAAGTGCATATATGGTTTCACTGTCACCGCTGGTAATGGGCTTGTGCGAACTGTCAGAAGACTTACGGCAACAGGAGCTTACAGTAAGCGGAAGTGAAAAACTTCTTTCGTGCAGCGAACTTGACAAAATGGAAGTCGTGAAGTTTATCGAACACAAAAACGGGCTTTCAGATTTGCTTGAAGATACTTTCAGCGGAATACAGGTGAAATTCGGTTCTGAAAACAACTTCGCCATAGGAAATTCAAGCCTGATTGTTTCAAAGTACCGCAAGGGCGGCAAAGAAGCCGGCTCTCTGGGAATCATAGGTCCTATGAGAGTTGATTATAAAAAAATTATCCCGTACATCGAGTACCTGACACAACAGATTTCCTGCCTGATGTCCGGCAACGATGATGATATTATTATAACAGATACGACTGACGGAATTATTCCGAAGTCATAGAAAGGAGCGTCATAATGGACGAAAATAAAAATATTCCGGAAGAAACTGAAGATAATATTACTGAGGAAAATATTCCGGAGACTTCCGACGAAGACGACGCTGCGGCAGAATACAATGACACCGCCGCAGAATATTCCGCTATGGAAGAAGCTCTTGCCGAATCCAACAACAAATATTTAAGGCTTTATGCTGAGTACGACAACTACCGCAAGCGTACCGCAAAGGAAAAAACTGAAACTTACAATAACGCTGTTGCCAAATGTATTGAGGAATTACTTCCGGTTATCGACAGCTTTGAACGTTCTATGGAAGTCGAATGCGCTGACGAAAACTTCAAAAACGGTATGGATATGATTTTCGGACAGCTTAAAAACTTCCTCGAAAAAATGAACGTTACCGCTATTGAAGCATTGGGTGAGGAATTTGACCCCAACGTCCATAACGCCATAAGTCAGCAGGACGGCACGGACTATGCAAGCAATCACATATGTGCGGTCTTTCAGAAAGGCTACAAAATCGGTGAAAAACTTATTCGTCCGGCTATGGTTGCGGTTGCGGTATAATGACAGACCTCATTAAGCTATGTTAATTCATTTTTCAAGTATGATATAAAGCTTTTTTAAAATTATTCACATAAACCATTAAGGCATTATGCCTGTTATATGAAAGGAAGATTTATTATGGGAAAGATTATCGGTATTGACTTAGGTACAACAAACTCCTGTGTTGCTGTTATGGAGGGCGGTAACGCTGTAGTTATCCCCAACAGCGAGGGCGCAAGAACTACTCCTTCTGTTGTTGCTTTCACAAACAACGGCGAAAGACTTGTGGGTCAGGTTGCCAAAAGACAGGCAATCACCAACCACGACAGAACAGTTTCCTCTATCAAGAGACACATGGGTTCTGATTACAAGGTTGAAATAGACGGCAAGAAGTACACTCCTCAGGAAATTTCCGCTATGGTTCTCCAGAAGCTCAAGGCTGACGCCGAAGCCTATCTTGGCGAAAAGGTTACAGAAGCCGTTATCACAGTACCGGCATACTTCACTGACTCCCAGAGACAGGCTACAAAGGACGCCGGTCAGATTGCAGGTCTTACCGTAAAGCGCATTATCAATGAACCTACTGCCGCAGCACTTTCCTATGGTATCGACAAGGAAGAAGAACAGATTGTTATGGTTTATGACCTCGGCGGCGGTACTTTCGACGTTTCAATTATCGAAATGGGCGAAGACGTTCAGCAGGTTCTCGCAACTGCCGGAAACAATCACCTCGGCGGTGACGATTTTGACCAGAGAATCATCAACTGGATTATTGACGAGTTCAAAAAATCAGAGGGCGTTGACCTTTCGTCCGACAAGATGGCTGCTCAGAGACTTAAAGACGCTGCCGAAAAAGCTAAGATTGAACTCTCCTCAACAACTACTTCAAATATAAATATCCCGTTCATTACAGTGGATGCTACAGGTACTCCGAAACACCTCGACCTTACACTTTCACAGGCTAAGTTCAACGAACTTACAGCAGACCTTGTTGAAGCTACAATGGGTCCTGTAAGACAGGCACTTGATGACAGTGGTCTGAATATCTCCGAAATTAACAAGGTGCTTATGGTCGGCGGCTCTTCAAGAATCCCTGCCGTTCAGGACGCTGTTAAGAAACTTATCGGCAAAGACCCGTTCAAGGGCATTAACCCCGATGAATGTGTTGCACTTGGTGCGGCATATCAGGGCGGCGTACTCGGCGGCGAAGTTGAAAACGGTCTTCTTCTTCTTGATGTTACTCCGCTTTCACTCGGTATCGAAACAGCCGGCGGCGTATGCACAAAGATGATTGAAAGAAATACAACTATTCCTACAAAGAAATCACAGGTATTCTCGACTTACTCCGACAACCAGCCCGCTGTTGACATCAACGTGCTTCAGGGTGAACGTGAGTTTGCCAAGGACAACAAACAGCTTGGACAGTTCCGTCTTGACGGCATCGCTCCTGCTCCCAGAGGAATCCCCCAGATTGAAGTTACATTCGATATTGACCAGAACGGTATTGTTCACGTTTCTGCAAAGGACTTAGGCACAGGCAAGGAACAGAATATTTCTATCACAGCTTCAACAAATATGTCCAAGGACGATATTGACAAGGCTGTAAAGGAAGCTGAACAGTACGCCGCTGAAGACAAAAAACGCCGTGAAGAAGTTGACGCAAAGAATGAAGCTGAAAACCTCGTATTCCAGTGCGAAAAGGCTCTTGCTGATTTCGGCGACAAGGTTTCCGCTGACGAAAAAGCTAATATTGAAAATAAATGTGCTTCTCTTAAATCCGCTATTTCCGCTAACAACACAAGCGAAATAAAGTCCCTTAAAGAAGAACTCCAGAAAGCTTTTTATGACCTTTCCGCTAAGGTTTACCAGCAGGCTAACCCCAATGGTGCAGAAGGCATTGACCCATCCCAGTTTGCAAACGCCGCAGGCGGTATTGACCCGTCCCAGTTTGCAAAGGGAAACAATTCAGATGATGACGGTGTTGTTGATGCCGACTTCACTGAAGTCTGATTTCAGAAATCAAATACCATTCACGGGGCGGAAAATTTCTTTCGCCCTCGTGGTGTTTATGGAATAGTATAATTCAGAACGGAGAAGTATTATGGCTGATAAAAGAGATTATTATGAAGTGCTTGGCATACAGAAAGGCGCTACCGACGACGAAATAAAAAAGGCTTTCAGAAAAAAAGCAAGGGAGAATCACCCAGATTTGCACCCCGACGACCCGTCATATGTTGAAAAATTTCAGGAAATAAATGAAGCTCATGAGGTTCTTTCCGACCCCGAAAAGAAAAAACGTTATGACCAGTTCGGACACGCCGGCGTTGACCCGAGCTACGGCGGCGGCGGAATGGGCGGTTTCAGCGGCGGAATGGGTGGATTCGGCGACTTTGGCGATATATTCGACAATCTTTTCGGCGGCGGTTTCGGATTCGGCGGCGGCTCACGCTCCAACGCCAACGCTCCCAAACGTGGCGCAGATATTCAAAATTCTGTACTTATAAGCTTTATGGAAGCCTGCACCGGAGTAAAAAAAGAAATCAAAGTCAACCGTATGACTACTTGCGAAGCCTGTAAAGGTACAGGCGCAGACAGTGCATCAAGTTCAGAAGTATGTCCGGACTGTCAGGGTCGTGGCAGTGTAAAAGTTACACAACAAACTGTTTTCGGAGCTATTTCTTCAACAAAGACCTGCCAGAAATGTTCAGGCAAGGGAAAAATCATCAAGAATCCTTGTCAGAAATGCCGTGGTATGGGCAGACTCAGAGTACAGAAAACAGTTTCCGTTGACATTCCGGCTGGAATTGATGACAGACAGACAATACGTTTAAGCGGTCAGGGCGACTGCGGAATAAATAACGGTTCAAACGGCGATTTGCTTATCAGCGTTTCTGTAAAGTCCCACGAAATTTTCAGGCGTGACGGTTTTGACATTCATTGCGATATTCCGGTTACCTATATGGAAGCCGTTCTTGGTGCTGAAATAACCGTTCCGACTATTGACGGCGATGTCAGGTATCCTATAAGCGAAGGCACTCAGACAGGTACGGTCTTCCGTCTCAAAGGCAAGGGCGTAAAGAAACTCCAGCGTTCAGAGCGTGGCAACCAGTATGTTACAATTTATGTTGAAGTACCCAAAAACCTTACAAAAAAACAGAAAGACCTGCTCCGTGAGTTTGAAGCGTCACTTTCTGAAAAGAATTATGCAAAACGTCAGAGCTTCTTTGAAAAACTCAAGAAAAAATTTGACCTGTAATAAAAAAGGACGGCTTTTAGGTCAATACCCATATAGAAGTTTAAGCCCCGAAGCAATTATTAACTGCTTCG
>CAMWRL010000043.1 GCA_947176685.1 uncultured Ruminococcus sp.
TTACCATTTTGTTATGAGTTTTTCCTTGCTGTCGCTGAAATTCCCCGTTATGATTGTAATAAGGTCTATAACCGTTCCTATGCCGAAACAGCCTCCTGTAAACATCCATAACAAGCCTGTTCCGTAATGTCCGGCATAGAAACGGTGAACACCGCCCAATCCGAAAAATCCCAGACAGCACAATATGATTGCCACTGATTTTTTTCTGTATGACGCTTCATCTATGGGACTCTTGTTTATTGTGATATTCTGAACAATGTTCTGTGTTATGTCCTGAAAAGCTTCGTTGGCAGTTTTAGAAAATGATTGGTCTATTACAGAATCGCAGAATTCACATTTTGCAAAACGTGTTTCAGCTCCGCAGTATGGACATTTCATTATTAAATCACTCCTTTACCTGATTATTGAAAGCAGCAGAAGTATAACAGAAATTATTCCGCCCATTATTATGAAACGGTAATATGTTTCTGTCAGTTCATTTTCACATCCTGCAAAGTAGAATGACATCGGGTTTTCTGGGTCATAACAAATCATTACTTCCATACCTGTTTCAAACTGCTTTTTTCTGGAAACTACCGTATATATGGAATTGATTTCCCGTCCGTCTTCCGTTGTGTATCTTACTGCCGGACAGTAGCTTTTGCCTGTTTTTTCCTTGTGGTATTCGGTTATTATGCCGTATACTGCTATGCTGTTTTCCATATTTCTGCGTATTCTAAATATATGTCCGAAAAATATAACATCCATCATTGCATATATAATCAGAAGTCCGTATATAAGGTGTCCCATACGGAAAAATACCGCAAGCACTATCATCGAAACTACCGACCACACTATATCAATTGTACTTACTTTCATAGCTTACTCCGGAAACTGTACGTGACCTTGAATTATTTCGGTGTCATCGTACGAGAGGGGGATATTTTCATCAATAATAACCTGACCGTAAATGTCTGTAATCCTGAATGTAAAAGAACCTTTGTCCATTTTATCCGACTCAAAGTAATTATATGGACGGCGTTTCAGTTCGACAAATTCGCCGTTTTCGTCCAGATATTCAAGCCTCGTAATTGGATAGCGGTGATTTCTTACCTGAATGCCGCACCAGTATTCAGAAGTACCCTCCTTATATTTATATGAGACAGGAGCGTTTTCTGCACTGTCAAGCGGAATTATTTTCCAGCTTACCGGAACACGCCCCTTTTCAACAGGTGCGATAAGCGGAAAAGCGTCCGTATATAAGTCAAGGTCGCCTTTTTTGCCCTCGGGGAGCAGGTCTGTCACAAGCATATTTATTGTGCCAAGTTCGCCGGTTACTTCTATGTACGCTCCGGCAAGTTGTGCGTCATTGTAGTCCGCAAGGTTCATTGCAACTATCCAGTATTCCCTTGATACGGGGTCAAGCATTGCACAGCCGCCCTCATAGCCGCCGCCATAGAAAGTCCCGTCACCGGTATGTATAGTGCCTTTAGGTTCAAGTATGCAGGATTCATCAATTACGTACTCTGTGTCGGGTTTCGTTTCACGCCCCAGAATGAAGTCATTCATATCTTTGAGTTCGTCAGCCGTTAAGCTGTTCTGTCGTGCAAGCACCAAATCAAAACAGTCTACACGGTTATCGGAATTTAAGTCCGGAGCGTTTGCCGCCGCTGCCGGAAGTGCGGACACTCCCAGCATTACAGCAAGCGATATTATAAATTTTTTCATCAGCAGATTATAACGCCCTCGTCAGATTCAACGAGTTCGCCGAGTATATAAGCGTCTTCACCGGAAGCTTTCAATACTTCAACAGCCTTGTCAGCGTCATTTTTGTCAACTGAAACCATCATACCAACGCCCATATTGAACGTATTGAACATATCTCTTTCCGGAATATCGCCGGTACGTTTGATAAGGTCGAAAATCGGAAGTACCTGAACGGCATTTCTTTCGATTTTTGCGGAAATTCCTGCCGGAAGTACACGGGGAATATTTTCATAGAATCCGCCGCCCGTGATATGTGAAACAGCCTTTACGTTTACGGAGTCAATGAGATTCATAACAGCTTTCACGTAGATTCTTGTGGGAGTGAGCAGGCATTCGCCCAATGTCGTTCCCAAATCGTTGAAGTGTACGGCAAGATTCTGTTCATTTACTTCAAAGACCTTTCTTACAAGAGAGAAGCCGTTGGAATGTACGCCGCTTGACTTTATGGCAATGAGAACATCTCCGGCTTTCTGGGTATCGAGTTTTAAAATCTTGTCCTTGTCAACAACGCCGACTGAAAATCCTGCCAAATCGTATTCGTCAAGGGGCATAAGTCCGGGGTGTTCAGCAGTTTCGCCGCCGATTAAAGCGCAACCAGCCTGTACGCAGCCCTCTGCAACGCCCGAAACTATCTGAGCGATTTTTTCGGGATAGTTCTTTCCGCAGGCGATGTAGTCAAGGAAAAACTGAGGTTTTGCGCCGCAGCAGATTATGTCGTTTACGCACATTGCCACGCAGTCAATGCCGACTGTATCGTGCTTGTCCATTATGAATGCGATTTTTATTTTAGTGCCTACGCCGTCCGTACCCGAAACAAGCACGGGTTTTGAAATGCCTGTCATATCGATTTCAAACAGACCGCCGAATCCGCCTATTCCGGAAATAGCGCCTGCTGTCATTGTACGGGCAATGTGTGTTTTCATAAGTTCAACGGCTTTGTAGCCTGCGGTAACGTCTACGCCGGCTTTTTCGTAGCTTTTTGAAAAACTGTTGTTCATTGGGAAGTCCTCCTTATATTCGTGAACGGTTTTTTATCCGTTCTTTCTGATTTAATTATATCAGTATTTTCAGGTATTGTCAATCAAAAAATGATAATTCAAAACCTGTTTCCATAATGAAAACAGGTTCTGAATTTTAATATTTTATTCGTTTCCGCTCCAGCAGTAAGTGCAGAGGTTGCATTCGGGCAGACCTACAGCCTTTACCTTGCCGGAAAGAGACTGAAATTCCAGTGATGTAAGTTTCAGACGGCGGCAAATTTCGTCACGCATACGCTTGCCACGTTCAGTGTTGGTGTCGCTGTATTCTGCGAGATATTTAACGCCCTCCGCACCCTCGAACTCGTCAATAATCTGTCTTGCAATGAGTTCAAGTTCGGAGTGACTGCGTGAGAAGTTAAGATACTTGCAGCCATACATTATGGGCGGACAAGCTGAACGCATATGTACTTCCTTTGCGCCGTTTTCGTACAGAAATTCAACGGTTTCCCTCATCTGAGTACCACGTACTATGCTGTCATCAACAAACAGAAGTCTTTTACCCTCGATAAGTTCGTGTACGGGTATAAGCTTCATTTTTGCAACCTGATTACGCATAGTTTGGTTGGTCGGCATAAAGCTCCGTGGCCATGTAGGGGTGTATTTTATAAAGGGTCTTGCAAACGGTATACCGCTTCTGTTGGCGTAACCTATGGCGTGAGGCGTACCCGAATCCGGAATACCGCATACATAGTCAACGTCCGGAAGTTTTCCGGCTTTTATGTCATTTTCTGCCATGATTTCACCGTTGCGGGTTCTCATGACTTCAACGTTCACGCCCTCGTATACGGCTGTCGGATAACCGTAATATGTCCACATAAATGTGCATATCTTCATTTTTGAGGGGGCGCCCTCGCTTAATACTTCGCAGCCGTCAGAAGTTATTTTAACAATCTCTCCGGCGGTCAGTTCCTTGTAAGTCGTGTAGCCGAGTTTCTGGAATGCGAAAGACTCCGTTGACAGACAGAAACCGTCACCACGTTTGCCAATGATAATCGGAAGTCTGCCATATTGGTCTCTTGCCGCAATAATGCAGTTCTTTGTAAGAATTATAAGGGACATTGTACCTTCGATTTTCTGTTGTGCGTGGCGTATGCCCTCTACAAAAGAATCTTTCTGAGCAATCAGCGCACCTATCAGGTCTCCGGAATTTATACTTCCGCTGCTCATTGTCTCAAAGTTTGCACAGCCGTTTTCAAGAAGTTCTTCAACAAGTGCTTCGGCATTTCTGATGATTCCGACTGAACATACGGCATAAAGTCCGAGTTTGGAGCGTACAAGAATAGGCTGTGGGTCGGTATCGCTTATACTGCCTATGCAGAGCTTGCCACGCATTTTTACAACGTCGTCTTCAAATTTAGTCCTGAACGGCGAATTTTCAATACTATGGATATTTCTCTGAAAGCCTGTTTCTTCGGAATATGCGGTCATACCGCCACGCCTTGTGCCTAAATGTGAGTGGTAGTCTGTTCCGAAAAATACATCTGTAACGCAGTCGTTTTTGGAAGCTGCACCAAAAAATCCACCCATAGAATTATTCTCCCATAAGTCTCTTCATGATTTCCTGATAAGCTTCTTCAACGCCGCCCATGTCTCTGCGGAAACGGTCTTTATCAAGTTTTTCGTGGGTTGTGCTGTCCCAGAAACGGCATGTATCAGGTGAGATTTCGTCAGCAAGGATTATTGTGCCGTCAGAGGTCTTGCCGAACTCGATTTTAAAATCGATAAGGTCAATATTAAGACCCTTGAAGAAGTTGAGCATGAATTCGTTTACTTTGAAAGCATATTTTGCAATTGTATCGATTTCTTCCTTTGTTGCAAGACCGAGCGCAAGTGCGTAATAGTCGTTTATGAACGGGTCGCCGAGGTCATCGTTCTTGTAGCTG
Organism: uncultured Ruminococcus sp.; assembly: GCA_947176685.1. Classification (GTDB taxonomy): domain Bacteria; phylum Bacillota; class Clostridia; order Oscillospirales; family Ruminococcaceae; genus Ruminococcus. Next base: position 4,670 of record CAMWRL010000043.1, read on the forward strand.
AACTCAAGGATTGGTGTGAGAAGCTGTCTGCCTTCTTCAACGCCCATTCTCTTTGAGAATGAACCGGCGGCAACGTTTCTTACGATAACCTCAAGAGGAACGATTGAAACCTTTTTAACAATAGTTTCACGGTCGCTGATTTCCTCAACAAGGTGTGTCGGAACGCCTTCCTTTTCGAGCATTTTGAACATAAAGTTCGTCATTCTGTTGTTTACAACGCCCTTGCCGGAGATTGTGCCTTTCTTTTCGCCGTTGAAAGCTGTGGCGTCGTCCTTGTAGTCAACGATTACGAGGTCAGGGTAGTTAGTGGCATAGACTTTCTTAGCCTTGCCCTCATAGAGCTGTTCCTGTTTGACAATGTTTTCCATTTTTAAATTCCTCCTGTGAGATATATATACAAGTTCACATCTTTGTGAACAAGTAAAGCATTTTAATGTAAGTCGATTACGACATTTCCCTTGTCGTCGAGTAACGGAGTAAGTCCGGCTGTTGATGTACCAATGGTGTTCAGATAGTTCACGCCTGTAACGGTATCAACAATAATCTGTATTTCGGTCGTTGAGTAGTTGGCATAGCGTGAACCTCCTCTTGCGGTCTTGGCATTTCCGCAAAGACCGACATTCTGTTCATACTTGACAATAAAGCGTTTTTCTTTTTTGTCAAACATTTTTTAATTCCTCCTGTAATTCAATATCTTTCTGACGTACTCCATCAGCCATCTTGATTTTTTCGTCCGCTAACTTCTGAGCAAGTTCTTCGTCAGAGATTGCGAGCATCTGTATTGCAAGAATAGCCGCATTCTTTGCGCCGTTAATGCCGACTGTAGCAACAGGCACTCCGGGAGGCATCATAACTGTTGCAAGAAGTGCGTCCATACCCTCTAAAACCGAGGACTTCATGGGAATGCCTATAACGGGAAGTGTTGTATGACCGGCGATTACTCCGGCAAGATGTGCAGCCATTCCTGCGGCACATATGATTGCACCGAAACCGTTTTCTTTAGCCTTGTTCGCAAAGTCAGCGGCTTCGGCAGGTGTGCGGTGTGCGGACATTACACGGCATTCAAACTCAACGCCGTATTTTTTGAGTTCTGCAACGGCAGACTTTACAACTGGAAAATCGCTGTTGCTGCCCATTATAACTGCAACTTTCTTTGACATAATTAAAAACTCCTTTTTGATAAAATTATAGTGTTGTGTCTTCCTGATTTACGGAAGAGCTTTCTGTTTCTTCCGATTGAGGGTATTCCGGACTGTCGGAGGTGAATTTTCCCGAAACTGCTGTAAGGTCGTTTTCGGAGTATCCGCTGAACTCTATAACTGCCGTATATTCGTCACGGAGAGTATTTTTTCCGCTTGTCTCATCGGAATATTCTATTTCCGTGTCGGCTGTTACCGAAATGGCATAATGCGGCACATCGTCGTCCGAGCGCACCGAATATATGAATATTTCGGAAATATTGAGCAGTTTTTTGGAAAGCACTCTATGGTCTTCCGGAAACATCTGCGTAAATCCGGAACGGCTGCTGTTAGTTATATCTTCAAGAACGTTGTCGTTTCCGGTATATGCGTACTCAATATATTTTCCGGTGATTACTGACATTTTTTCAAGCATTGAAGCGTTTAGTTTTGACAGCAGTATCCGGCTCTGTACGCTTAAAACATAACTCCGGTCAAGTGTTTTTCCGATAACTTCAGCGGATTTGAAACGTAAACCGTCTTTGTTTACAGCGTAATCATATGAGGCATTGTCTGTTTTTAAAGTTATTACGCCGTCTGAAATGCTACAGCTTTTCCAAGACCGCCTGAAACATGGTACAAATCGACTGTCGTATATAACGCACGAATTGTCACCCGCAACCGCTGTATAAAATTCAAATCCGTTATATTCATAACGTTCTATGCTGTTGTATATAAACGGTACTGTTATATTGCCCTCATAGTCTATGCAGCCAGTCATAAGCCTGTCTGCTATACGAAGTCGGGCTATACATAGATTACTGTCGGTAAATTTGAGTTCGTGCCATTCGGGAGCGACTATAATTCTGTCATTATGGTCTATTATTCCGGAAAGTCCGCTGTTATCCTTGAAAATCCTGTTTCCCGAATCATCAGTATCAATACTGTTGATTATATCTGTCTGGAAAGTATTGTTTCCGGTGCTTGGAGTCGTATCGGAGTAGAATTTTCTGATAGCAACAGCAAGCAGTATTATCACTATGAAAAGTGCGGAAACTATAAATCTTGTCTGTTTGTTCAGAAATCCGCACCTCCCCGATTACTTGCCGGAATTTTCCTCATTTTCGGTTTTCTGTTTTTTCTTCCGGTACAGCTCGTCCGTTTCCTTTGTGATGTATATGGGACGGCGTTTTGTTTCAAGGTAGGTTTTGGAAAGATACTGTCCGAGTATTCCGGTACAGAAAAGCTGTAATCCGCTTAACATAAAAATAGAACATATGATACTCGGAAAACCGTCAACTTCTTCGCCGATAACAAGCGTTTTTATGACTGTTATTATTATAAGAATGAATGATATGATACAGCTTACGATACCAAGCAGTGAAGATATTGCAAGCGGTGCTGTTGAGAATGCCATGATACCTTCAAGTGAATATTTGAACAGTCCCCAGAATGACCATGAGGTTGTACCCGCTGGTCTTTCAACGTTTTCGTAGGGAAGATACTTTACATTGAATCCTACCCAGCTGAATATGCCTTTTGAGAAACGGTTATATTCAGACATATCAAGTATAGCATCAACCATTTGTCTTGTCATAAATCTGAAATCCTGCGCTCCGTCAACGATTTCTGTCTGCGAAATCTTATTCATTATCTTATAGAACTTCATAGCAAACCATGAACGTATCTTTGATTCGCCCTTGCGGTTGACACGGCGTGTGGTTGCGCAGTCGTATTCGCCGTCCTTGACGTACTTGTACATATCGGGCAGGAATGACGGCGGATGCTGTAAATCAGCGTCCATTACAACGACATAATCGCCCTTGGCGTTCTGGAGTCCGGCGTACATACCGGATTCTTTGCCGAAGTTTCGGGAAAAAGATATATATCTTACTCTTTTGTCCTTGTCTGCAAGTGTGTGGAATATTTCAAGTGTCTTATCTTTTGAACCGTCATTTACAAAAAGAAATTCAAACTCCAGTTCCGGAAAATTCTTTTTCATCTGGTCAGTGACCTTTGTGATTTCCTCATAGAACATCGGTAATACTTCTTCTTCATTGTAGCACGGTACAACTACTGAAACAAGTTTCATGTGATTCCCCCTGACGTTTTTTTAGTAATACACTAATAATAATACACCAAATCGCCGGATAATGCAAGAGTAATTTCAGATATTTTATAATTTTTTGATTTTTAATTCTGTATGGTAAATCTTTATGTATGTTTTAAAGAATTTCTTTAAACTTGTTTATGGTGTTTTTGACAAAAAAATCAATAACATTTTGTTGTTTTTACCGAAAATTTTGTAAATCGTATAATTGGTAGTGCAAATTTTTCAGAAAGTGTTGATTTTTTCAGCTTCGTATTGTATAATGTATATGTATTGGGTGGCACACGGTGGTGTGTTCCGGAAAATTCGGCTTTCGCTGCCGTAAAGCGAAAACTGTACTTATGTACTGAAAGGATAGTTTATGGATATTATACTTGTTACATCTATCATGAATGACGAAATTCATGGCACTGATAACGACAAAAAAACCGGCTGCGCTATAAACCTCCAGAAAGGCGACAATATAAACAAGTATCGCCGTGGCGGTAAAATGGTCGACCTCAAGGAAATCACTTGTGAAAGATGTAAGAACGCCTTTGCAAAAAAGATGATTAAAGCCGATAAAAAAGAAATGGCAAGGATTCTCAAAGAAGAAAAACTGCGTGAAAAAGCAGGTATTGCTGATGAAGGCATAGTGCCTCTGGGCGGTACTGTGGCAAAAATAACGTCTTCCGCATCTGCTGAACCCGAACCGGAGCCAGTACCTTTTGAAAGAAATCCGAATCCCAAACCCAGACCCGTACCCCAGAAGCCCGAACAGAATATTACAGGTACAAACGTGGCACTGGACAGCAGTCTTGCGGCATTCAATATAACACCGCCGCCCGCTGAAGAACCTGCACCCAAATCTCAGGAAGATGATTTTCTTTCGCAGTTTGCAGTCAAACCTCAGCCGGAACAAAAAGAAGAAGCTCCGACACCTGCGCCTGCTCCGGCTGTAAAGAAACCTGATGACGATTTCCTTGCACAATTCGCAATCCCTGTTCCAAACCAGAATCAGCCGGAAGCAATACAGCCTGCTCCGGAAGAATCTATTGATTTTTCATCAATAAATCCGCCGCCGTCTGCTTATGAAGAACCGGTTGAACTTCCTCCGGAAGCTGACGAACGTCCCGTTGGTCTTACAGATGAAGACGATATTATGAAAATGTTCGCTTTCGGAAATGTCAAGGCTTCGTCAAGTCAGTCTCCTGCGGTTGACAATACCAATTATAATTATGTTACTCCCGTTTCCGAAGAACCTGCATATATTCCTGAACCCGCAACAGTAAGCGAATCTTTGGCAAATGAAGAATTTACCGGAAATACTGACTTTGATTATGTTGCAAATAAGCTTTTCGGTATTGATACTCCTGTTGTATCTGAACCGGAAGAACCTCAGGAAATGACGGATATTGAATTTCCGTCCGTAAACAATATTACTCCGGCTTATCAGGAAAGAACACAGGATGTTTATGCTCCGGCGTTTGACGATGTGGAACTGCCGTCAGTTGACAACATTACTTCGGCTTATGAGGAAAGATCACAGGACATTTCTGCTCCGGTACTTGATGATATAGAGCTGCCGTCAGTTGACAACATTACTCCGGCTTATGAGGAAAGATTACAAGACGTTTCTGCTCCGGTACTTGATGACGTAGAACTGCCGTCACTGGAAAACGTTTCATTGGTAAAGGAAAGCAAATATCAGGAAGCATATATTCCGGAATTTGACAACATAAAAGTACCGGATATTCAGAAGTCCGAACCCGTCAGGGAAGTCGAAAATGTACCGTCACTTGACGATATAGCTTCACTTATTGACAAAGAAGAAACAGCCATTGAAGAAGATACAACTGAAGAAAATACAACTGAAGAAGATACAATAGAGGAAATTCCCGTAATTCAGGAACAGACAATTCCTGTACAGCCGACTCCAGTACAGTCCATACCCACACCCGTACAGCCAATGCCGACACCAGTTCAGCCGATGCCGACACCAGTTCAGCCAATGCCTTCACCTGTACAGTCCGCATATCCGCAGCAGCCTGTTTATCCTCAACAGCCTGTATTCCCTCAGCAGACCCCTTACGCACAGCAGCCTGTAATTGGTCAGGTCGTAAATGTTCCCCAGTTCAAGGGTTATGACCAGAACAATCAGCCTATATATATGTATGTTCAGATGCAGATGACCGGTTACAGTCCGAACGGTCAGCCGATATATATGCCTTTCGGACAGCCCGCAGTGCCGCAGCCTTTCGGACAGCCAGTTGCACCGATACCGCAGGCTCCTGTTGCTCCAAAGAATGACAACCAGCCGCTTACTCCGGGTCAGAAAATCGCCGCCGCTGCTGCCGCTAAAGGCGGTCTTCCGGCAAATGCTGCCAATATCTCCAAAATTGCAGTACACGAACACAGCAAATCAACTTCTCAGGTATTTATAAACGCTATCGCAGAATCCAAAGAATACGCAAACAAAAGCCTTACTGAAACTCAGGGCAATCAGGCAAGAAATATGCCCGTACTTGATTCCATTGAAGATATGTTGTCAGCTATGGGCGATAACTCCGAAAAGGAAAAGCGTCAGAAACAGGAAAGTATGAAGAAAAACGTTCCGGTATATCAGGAATATACAGGTTCTTCAAATTCTGTAAGAACTACTCAGTCCAGACCTAAAAAGTCTGATGAGCCGCAGAGACCTCTTACAAAGGCAGAACTCAGGGACAAGAAAAAACAGGATAAGATTGATGCTAAATTCAAAAAAGACCTTGCAAAGAAAGGTTTCTGATAACGGATTATGCTTAATGATGAACTCTACAGGGAAATCCGGCGTGTTATCTGCGAAGAATCACTTAAATTTGCCGATACGGTGACAGAAAGGTGTATAGGACTTATTCAGGAATACAACCAGCAGAATACTCCGGATTTCCTGTTGCAGGAAGATGACCCGCCCTGTACTATGCCGGTATTTGATACGGTTGATGACGTTATTTCTGCTATGTCGGAAAGTTTTGAAAAAGCCCGTCAGCAGCAGGAATCAACAACCAAAAACAACAACTTATGAAATGAGGAAATATTTTTATGTCATATGAAGAAATTCTTAATGACCTTAAATCAAAACTTACAGATGATATAAAGGAAAATGATTCTATGCTCCGTAAAGCTGCTGAAAGTTTTGCAAAAGAAAAAAATGCCGATGGCGTGAAAGCTGCCGGTGAACTTCTGATTGCAAATATGCCGGAGGAGGAAGTTGAGGAAATAAAACGTATCACTCACGTTGACGGCGTAAGACTGGACGTTATGCATCAACAGATAGTCGAAATGATAAATAATCATAGTTCCATTGAAGCAAAACCCATTGCCGAAAGACTTTACAAGAAAATTACAGTGGAATTTAAAGAGAGCGAAAAAGCTAAGTTCGTTTCAACAAGAAACCCGTTTGAAGATAATCTGCTTCAGATTCTTTTCAAACAGGACAAGATTCTGAACCGTGCGCCTTTTGATTTGGCTACATACCTTACAACTTATGCATATATTCTTACTGAAACCGGTTCGCCGTTTGACGCTATACCGGTTCTCAGACAGGCTATTGAGTTTAATCCCGTTGACTGCGGTCCTATGTTTGAGTTAGCCGAAGTTTACAAACTTCTTGGCAACAGAAAAAGACTTTTTGAAATTACCCGTGATACTGTAAAAGTAGCGTCTTCACCGGCAGCACTTGCAAGGTGTTATGCAAATATCGGTTATATACTCATAGATTCAGGCGATTATGATGATGCTGCGGCTTTCTATACGGCAAGTGTTATGATGTATCCGCACCCTGCTGTACCTCAGGAAATGAGACACCTTGCCCAGATTAAAGGCACTCCCCTGAAACAGTTCAGTCACGAGCAGATTGTGAATGTCTTGAAAAAGTACGAAATCGGATTTGATTTCAATCCGGAAGTTATCAGGGTTGCTTCTGAAATGGCGGCTTACTATCTGGGCGAAAGAGATATTCCGAACGCTCTCAACGCTCTTAAAATTACCTACAATATGACAAAGGACGAAAATGTCAAGAAAATCATTCTCAAATATGAACCGGATGTTGAAAAAAGTCCTCTCCGTGCAGATGACGAAGCCCCGCAAATCAAACAGACTGTAAATAATAATCCTCAGTCATAATAATAGCAGACTGCTGTTTTCCTGAAAAAAAACAGCAGTTCTTTTTTTCAGGCATAAATCTGTTTTCAGATGAATATTGTTATTCAGAAGTTTTTTGTTTTTTCAGAAAAAATTACCAATAACACTTGACAAATCTGATTTTTTTTGATATAATGA